>JBATYN010000128.1:0-3779 GCA_049674125.1 Pseudolabrys sp.
GTGAAAGCCGGCATTTCGTCTCCTGCGTCGCGCGAGCAGCCCTATGGCACCAAGGTCAAAGGGAAGCAGCGGCAGTGCGGGCTAGAACGATTAGGAAAGCGGTCTTGCCTACCGCTCCACCTGACCGCGAAGTTCGCCAGCCTTGTTCGCCGTGGTGTGAACGTTCACGTACAGCAAGCCAGATTTCAGATAGTCGACTTGTTCGTCAGACAGCACGACCGACCCCTCGAACGGGCTGTCAGCGGATTTACCGGATCCGGCCACGAAAATCGGAACGAGAATGCCGGCATTTTTACCGGCTGGCGCCGGGCCATGGAAATGTGCCGCGGTCGGTGGGCCAGTCAGGTCCGAATACGTGCCCTTCCACGCCAAGGTTTTAGTTGCATCATCGTAGGTCAGCGTTACAGAGCCACTAGCTTTGCTGTCATTCGGCGGCACTTCATTGGACGGTTTCAGATTGGCTTTTAACTTAACCGTGTCCCCCAAAGTTGGGCTGACAAACGCAAATGCAGCGGCGCAAACAAGAACAATTTTGTTGGACTTCATATGTGCCCCCAAAATGCTGACGTGCCCCAATCAAAAACACCGCTGCTCGCCCGCTCATCCATTTTCACAAAAATAAATCTTGCTAAGTCAGCCGTCAGGCAGATTGAAGGATTTGTGACAAGCAAGACCGGTTATCGCGGAACGCAACGGTTTGACACTGCCTCGGCGGATGTCCGCTTTGGGTCAACAGCGGACGCGTGCAGCGCAAAACGCCATGTCCGCTTTACCCCCGAAAGCGGACACGACTTATTCGATGACATCGTCGGCGCGACCCAGCAACGACAGGGGCACGTCTAGACCAAGGGCTTTCGCAGCCTTGCGGTTTATTACAAGTTCATATTTCGTTGGCGCTTGCACTGGCAGATCCCCGGGTTTCTCACCTTTGAGAATGCGATCAACGTAACCCGCAGCCGTACGAAATGACTCGCTCTGATCGAAGCCATACGACATCAGACCACCCAGTTCTGGGAAAAACCGCCATGGATAAACAGTGGGCAAACGATACCGCGAAGCGAGCGCAACAATTTCTTGGCGGTACACGTTCAAAAAGCCATCTGGCATGACAACGAGGCCACCATCGGGACTTTGTGCTTCGGTGGCAAAAACGGTTTCAAGGTCGGCTTCAACGTCCACCCGTGCGGCAACCGGCTGCACCCCAAGAGATTTGGCCGCATTATCGAAAGGACGCAGCCAGTAATTGGCAAACGGTGCGGTTTTTGGATTGAACAGCAATCCGGCTCGTTTGATATTCGGCGCGATTTCCTTCAGAAGCTGGAGCCATTTACCGCTGGTTGTCGGCTCCATAATTGTGAAGCCGGTTGCATTGCCTCCAGGCCGCGATAGGGTTTTCACAAAACCGCTACCGACAGGATCAGTGACGATGAGAAAGACGACGGGGACGTTCCGCGTTTGCTCGAGCATCGTTGCTGTCGGGGGCGTATTTTGCGAAAGGACGACGTCGGGCTTGAGCGCAAGAATTTCCTGAGCTGAGCGCCGTCTCACCTCCGCATCGTCAAGTGCTCCCCAACGCGTATCAATTTGGATATTGCGACCTTCAACCCACCCCAACTTCTGCAATCCTTGCCGAAAGGCTTCCAGATATTCCTGAAACTCAGGATCTTCTTCTTTATGCGCCATCAAGACGCCAATTTTGCGTAACTTCTGAGACTGCTGAGCGTGCGCCATTGTCGGCAAAACGACGGCGGATCCGGCAACTAGTTTTATGAACTCGCGTCGCCTCATTGTGGTCGTGCCCTAAGGCTCAGACCGGCGGATCGTACCAAGCCAGACCCAAGGACTGGAAGGGGCGGCCTTATGTCCGCTTTGGGTCAAAAGCAGACATTTGCAGTGCAAAAAGGCATGTCCGCTTTACTGCCGAAAGCAGACATGTGCGGTGCAAAGTGAGATGTCCGCTAAGTGCCAATAGCGGACATAGGCGAATCTATTCGATTATTTCTTCTGCGCGGCCAAGCAGCGATGAAGGCACGGTGAGACCGAGCGCTTTCGCGGTCTTGAGGTTGACGGCGAGACTAAACTTGGTCGGATTTTGGACTGGCAGATCGGCTGGGCTCTCACCTTTGAGGATACGAGCGATGTACCCTGCCGATTGGCGGACCAATTCGGTAAAATCAACGCCGTATGTAATGAGGCAGCCTGATTGCGCAAAAATCGGATTGTTCGCGACCGCCGGAACACCGTAGCGGGCCGACATGGCAATAATCGGGTCACGATTTGTCACGTTGAATGTGTCCGGCATGATGATGAGGCCGCCACCCGGATCGCGCGCCAGTGTAGTAATAACACCCTCGATCTCATTCGTGGTGTGAACCGGAGCGGTACTCGCTTGGATGGCAAAGGACGCTGCTGCCGCTTGAATGGAGGGCATGTAGAACTGGACTGGCGGTGCGGTTGCCGGATTGAACAGGAGCGCCACGTGTGAGGTGCGCGGAGCGATCTCCTTTAGTAGTTCGACCCATTTGCCGCCCACAGTCGCTTCGACATTCGTAAAGCCGCTTATGTTGCCGCCCGGATGCGTAAGGCTCGCGGCGAAGCCGTTGCCGATCGGATCGGATGCGGCCGCGAACACGATTGGAATTGTCCGCGTTTCGCGAGCGAGGGCGATGGTCTCGGGCGTGCCACGGCCGAGGATCGCGTCTGGTCGCAGATTGATTAGCTCTTTTGCGAACGTCCTCACCTTATCCGCACTACCGGCGCTCCAACGAACCTCAATTCGGAGATTGCTGTTTTCCTTCCACCCCAGCCTCGTGAGTTCATCTCGGAATACAGCGATGAGAGACTCTGAGACCGGATCGCTTTCCGCATAGTCAATTAGCACGCCAACAATCCGCGCCGGACCGGCCGACTGCGCGCGCGCCGCGAGCGGCCACGACGCAGCTGCACCGCCCAGAACACCCAGAAATTGCCGCCGCCGCATGTCCATTCCCCGAGCCCAGGAGGTGGCATCGTATCGGCTTAAAGGAGTACTTTGATAGGGGCCGAAACTAGCTTCAACTAGCTTCGCGACTGCACCCAAGATGCTGGCCAATGTCCGCTTTGGGTCAAAAGCAGACATGTGCAGTGCACTAGGTCATGTCTGCTTTACCCCCAAAAGCGGGCATGTGCGGTGCACTGGACGATGTCCGCTAAGTGCCATTAAGCGAACAGCATCATTATTCGATCATTGGCGGCGAGAGTAAGGAGTGTCTGCAGGCGTGTCATTACTCCTTCCGATGAGGATTGCGGCGATCACCGCTCCGATTAGATTTGCGAACGTAGGAAATTAAGGCGTCGGGGTGATTGTGTTTGACCTTGAGCGCAGCAATTAACGCATCCTCGGCCTCGATGGTCAGAACTTCTGATCGTTTTCCCTGCCTTAAGCCGACGATATACTCAGTCATGATGCCACTTTCGATTTGGCCGGCATTTTCCCAAGTGACTCCCGAACCGAAATAATAAATCAATCGAAATGCCAGAACTGCATCTAGGCAGTAACCTGATACAAAAACTGATGAAAACATACCCCCTGGTGGAAACCTGATAGAGTTCCCCAGAAGGAGGATGACATTTGACCTATATCGTCAATGAAAGCTGCATCAAGTGCAAGCTAATGGATTGCGTCGAGGTGTGCCCCGTTGATTGTTTCTACGAGGGCGAAAATATGCTCGTCATTCATCCCGAGGAATGCATCGATTGCGGGGTGTGTGAGCCGGAATGTCCGGTGGAGGCTATCAAGC
>JBATYN010000129.1:0-10513 GCA_049674125.1 Pseudolabrys sp.
GAGCTGCGTGCCGACCTTGGCGTAGCGGCGGGCGCGGGCGGAAAAGCGGTTTTTCTCGCGGTCGGTCATGAACCTCGGGGTACCAGTGTGTTACGAATATAGGAAGCAGCCAGGATGAAACGAGCGATGATAATGCGGATTTGCGTCGGTCTCTGTGCACTGCTCGCGGCGTCAACCGGCGCGTCCGCCGCAGTCTGGGCATGGGGTTGCCAGGCCCAAATTGGCGGGCAGCAGATCATTTTCAACCGGTTTTCGCTGGTCGTCGTCGATACCAAAGTGAAGATGGGAAACGTCCGTAATTTGCGCTTGACTGAAATCGACCTGCCGCCCGGCTCGCCGCCCAGCGTCAAATACGTACCAGAGGACGTTAATGGCGGGTTCGAAAAAACGATGAACTTCACGCGCAAGGACACCCCAAGGCCAAGGTGACGCTGACCGAAAAATCGTCGCGCCGGATTTCTCATAAATCCAAGTTGATCTGCGGCCGCGACGAAGACACCGACATCTACCGTAAGGTCTATCGTTTCCAGCGCGAGGACGAGCCAGCGCGTGACATCACGATGCAATGCATGGAGTACCAGCTCTCGACTCGCGGCGGGCGCAAAGGCTGTAACGACGACTAGCGTGCTTCCAGCTTCTCCAATTCATCGATCAAATTGGCGATCACGCTCAGGCCGCCGTCCCAGAATTTCGGATCGCGCGCATCCAGGCCGAAGGGGGCCAGCAACTCGGAATGGTGTTTGGTGCCGCCGGCGGCGAGCATGGCGAGATAGCGCTCGGCAAAACCGCTCGCAGACCTCTCGTAGACCGCATAGAGCGAATTCACCAGGCAATCACCGAAGGCATAAGCATAGACGTAAAATGGCGAATGGACGAAGTGTGGGATATAGGCCCAAAACGTTTCATAGCCCGGCTTGAGTTCGATCGCGGGGCCCAGGCTTTCGCTCTGCACCGACATCCATAGCTCGCAAATTTTGTCGGCGGTGAGCTCGCCTGATCGGCGCTCGCTGTGCACCTTTCGCTCGAAGCTGTAGAACGCGATCTGCCGCACCACCGTGTTGATCATGTCCTCGACCTTCGCGGCAAGCATGGCCTTGCGCTGTTTCTTGTCGGCGGTCTGCGCGAGTAATTTCTTGAAGGTGAGCATCTCGCCGAAGACCGAGGCCGTCTCAGCGAGCGTGAGCGGCGTCGGCGCCATCAGCGCCCCATTGGGCGCCGCCAGCACCTGATGTACGCCGTGGCCCAGTTCGTGGGCGAGAGTCATCACGTCGCGAGGCTTGCCCATATAATTGAGCAACACATAAGGGTGCGCGGATGGCACTGTTGGATGGGAAAATGCGCCGGGCTGCTTGCCAGGGCGAACAGGCGCATCGATCCAGTTCTTAGCAAAGAACTCATCGGCGACCTCGGCCATCTTTGGCGAGAACGCGCCATAGGCGGTCAGGATCGTTGCGCGCGCATCGCTCCACGGAATCGTGCGCTGCGCGACTTTCGGTAACGGCGCGTTGCGATCCCAATGCGGCAAGCGCTTTTTGCCGAACCATTTTGCCTTGAGCGCATAATATCGATGCGAAAGTTTCGGGTAGGCGGCGCGCACCGCCGCGACCAGCGCCTCGACCACCTCGGGTTCGACCCGGTTAGAAAGATGGCGCGCGTCGGCGATGTCCTTGAAGCCACGCCACCGGTCGGAGATCTCCTTGTCCTTGGCAAGCGTATTTGTGATCAGTGCGAATGGCCGCAAATTTTCCTTGAAAGTTTTTGCAAGCGCTTCAGCCGCTTCTCTGCGCTTCTTGCCATCGGCGTCTTGCAGAAAGTTGAGCGTCTGCTCGATCGCCAGTGACTTCCCGCCGATCTTGAAGCGCAGGCCGGCGATGGTTTCGTCGAATGAGCGATTCCATGCCGAGTACCCCGTCACGGACTTTTCATGGAAAAGCTCCTCAACCCGATCTTCCAGCTGGTAGGGCTTTTCCTTGCGCACGTCGTCGATCCACGGGCGGTAATGGCCGAGCGCGGGATCGCGCATTGCGCCGTCGAGTTGCGCGTCGTCGATTCGATTAAGTTCAAGGGTGAAGAAGAGCAGATGGAGTGAAGCGGCCGTGATGCGCTCCTGCACATCGCCATAAAACTTGGCGCGGACCGGGTCGGTCGTGTTGCCGGCATACATGAGCGATGCATAGGAAATCAGCCGGCCGAGCCGATCGTCGATCGCCTCGTACCGCTTGACCGCCACCGCGAGCGCGCGTCCCCCGCCCTCGCTTGCCGCCAACATAGCCAACCGGCCTTTGAATTCCTGCTCAAAGGCCGCGCATTCGCTATCGGCCTGCTCCAGGTCTCGTTTGACCTCCGGACTGTCGATGCCCGCGTAAAGGTCTTTCAGGTTCCACTCGGGCAACGCCCCAAGCTTGGAGGTTTTCATCGATTTCCGGGGTGACGAGGCTTTGGCCATGGGGGCAATTGTTTTGGAAGATATCGAAGGGTGGAACACGATGTAGCCAGCGGCTCATGGCGATGCGATGGCAGGCAGCGGGTTTTAACATATCGCAGGCCGCGGTATTGCTTTCAACGCCGCAAGGGCCGGCTTTCCCACTTAATGACCCATTAAGACAGAACGGCGACAGTGAACCAATTCGGCACAGCTGTGCGTGAGGAATGTGGTGTGATGTCCGAAGTCGTGTTGATCGTCGATGACGATCCTGTCCAACGCCGCCTGCTCGAAGCCATGGTTCATCGGTTCGGCTATCAGGCGATCGTCGCCGAAGGCGGGGACGCCGCCGTCAAACTCCTCACAGGACCAGACGCAACGCGCATTGATGGCGTCGTGCTCGACCTGGTGATGCCCGATCTCGATGGCCTGGGCGTTTTGGCGCGCATGCGCGCGGCTGGCCTGAACATCCCCGTTATCGTGCAAACGGCCCATGGCGGCATCGACAACGTGGTATCGGCGATGCGCGCGGGCGCGACTGACTTTGTCGTCAAACCGGCGAGCGCAGAGCGGTTGCAGGTGTCGCTGCGCAATGCACTCGCAGCCAGGGCGCTGGCGGGCGAACTCCAGCGGCTCAAGCGCCGGCAAGACGGCACGCTGACCATCAGAGACGTGATTACCCGGTCGGCAGCGATGCAGCCGGCACTCAGGGCCGCAGAGAAGGCGGCGGCGTCCACCATCCCGGTTCTGATCGAAGGCGAATCCGGTGTCGGCAAGGAACTCATCGCCCAAGCGATCCACGGCAGCGGCGAACGGCGAGCAAAACCGTTCGTGGCGGTCAATTGCGGCGCCCTGCCCGAAAATCTCGTCGAGTCAATTCTTTTCGGGCACGAGAAAGGCGCCTTCACCGGCGCAACCGAAAAGCATATTGGAAAATTCGCGGAGGCCGATGGCGGCACGCTGTTTCTCGACGAGGTCGGCGAGCTGCCGGGCCCCGCACAGGTCAAACTGCTACGTGCACTTCAGGATGGTGAAATCGAACCAGTAGGCGGACGCAAGTCGATCAAAGTCGACGTGCGTATCATCTCGGCAACCAATCGCGATTTGATTGCGGACGTGAAGGCCGGTCGGTTCCGCGAGGATCTGTTCTATCGTCTTCACGTGTTCCCACTATTGGTGCCGCCGCTTCGCATACGCCGTGACGACGTTCCAGAACTCGCCCGGCATTTCCTCACCCGTTTCGCCGCGGAAGAAGGCAAGCGCGTCCCCGCCATTAGCGGTGAAGCGCTGGGTCTGCTTGCCGCCTACCATTGGCCGGGCAATGTTCGACAGCTCGAAAATGCGATCTTTCGCGCGGTCGTGCTCGCCGATAGCGATGAAATTGGCATCAACGAGTTCCCGCAAATTGCGACGCAGTTTTCCGCCGATGAGATCGCTGCCCAGCCCCTAATTGAACCATCACCGGCGATGGTGGCGTCCTGGCCGGAGCCCGACGGCACCATTGGCCGGCACGTAGCGGCAGCACACTCCCTGCCGCTAACCGACCCACGGGGCGATGTTCGACCGCTCGAGGATATCGAGCGCGATGCCATCCGTTTTGCCCTGTCGCACTATCGGGGGCAGATGTCCGAGGTCGCCCGGAGGCTGAGAATCGGACGCTCGACCCTCTATCGCAAGCTGGAAGGCCTTGGCCTCAAGGAGTTCGAAGAGGATGCCACGGCGGAATAATCGAATCAGCCCTTGAGCCTGCAACCCTGAATTACCACCTGGGCCGGGGGTTAAACCCGGCCCATCCCGTTTTGGCACGGCAAATTTCCCCCTCAGGGTTCCGAACCGCCCAGTTTTCGGCCCAATTCCCGGGATACTGCAAAGCCGGACGGGGGACCGGGCGCTAACAACACATTAACCGATCCCGATAACACTCACGGGGTTGCCGACACGGCAGCCCGAGGGGACGTGGCGGCGACGTGGGACGGACTCTTTCACGGATTGATGCTGTGCCTATTGACGCGTCGCGCGAGCGCTCTCTCGTTGTGACTTTGGCACGCGCCGGTGCCCGCCTTGGCTTGGCCGGTCTCTTCATGCTCGGCGCCAACGATGCGCTGCAAAATGCCAGCGCCGAAGGCGACACTCGCACTCTCTCATTCCATCATCTGCACACCGGCGAAGACATCACCATCACCTTCAAGCGCAATGGCCGCTACGACGAGGCCGCGCTCAAAAAGCTCGACTGGTTCATGCGCGATTGGCGCAAAGAACAAGAAACCCACATGGATCCGCATTTGTTCGATCTGTTGTGGGAAGCCTATCGCGAAGTTGGCGCGACGCAGCCGATCGACGTCGTTTGCGGCTATCGCTCGCCGGACACCAATTCAATGTTGCGGGCTCGCTCGAGCGGCGTCGCGCAGAACAGCCAGCACATCAACGGCCAGGCGATGGATTTTTTCATCCCGGGCGTACCGCTGGAAAAAATCCGCGAAGTCGGTTTGCGGCTGCAGCGGGGCGGCGTCGGATTTTATCCGACGTCGGGCTCGCCCTTCGTCCACATGGACACCGGTACAATCCGCCACTGGCCGCGGATGACGCACGACCAGCTGGCCAAAGTTTTCCCTGACGGTCGTACAGTGCATATTCCCGCCGATGGCCAGCCACTGCGCGGTTATGCGCTTGCGCTTGCGGATGTCGAGCGTCGCGGCGGCAAGCCATCGGAATTATCGCTCGAAGCTGCGCGTGGGGCAGGCATAGATACAGCCAGCGCCGAAAGTACCACGGGCCGTCCGAAGCGTAGCCTGTTCGCCCGCTTGTTCGGCGGCGGCGCCAAGGACGAAGACGAAATTAGCGAAGAACCAACACCAAAACGGGCACGCACGCCTATGGCCGTTGCGAGCCTGACTCCACCCAAAACAACCACTGTGACGGTCGAGCGAATTGTGCCACTGCCAACGGCACGTCCGAAACCGGTTGCGGTCGCCGCTGCTGCGCCCAAGCCGATCGCACCTCCTATGGTCACCGCGTCAATCGGCGGCAACTTGTTTGACGCCCGCGGCTACTGGCGCGGAACGGTCCAGAATGGTCCGGATTTGCCCGCGGCAGTGTCCCCGCAGGCGACGTATCAGACCGCCAGCGCCGAACCGACCAGCACCGGCAGCACGGCACTCGCTTACGCCCCCGAATCCACGCCCCAGGCATCCACGCGGGTCCGTCCGATGGGTTCGCGCTTGCCGGCTATGCCGACGGAGGCCAATGTGATGCCGGCCCAGGGCAATACGACGGTCGTGGAGAAGCTGCCTTTGTCGCCGGTTGCGGCGGGCGTGCAACGCACGGTCGACAGCCCCTGGCTGCGCGCGGCGATGCACACGCCGAGCTTCAGCACCTACATGACTGCAACGAGAATTGGCACCGTCGATATGCGGCCGTTGCAAGAGCTCTTGTACAAACCATCGCTGTCAGTCGCGATGACGTTCTCGCCTGATCCGCAGCTCGGCATCCTCGCCAGCCGGTTCAACGGCGGCCCGGCGGTGGTATTCCTGGCCACGACGACGTTTACAACGCGATCGACCGCCGAAATTTTCACCATGCAGACGACGGCGTCGCTGCGCTAGTCATCGAAAATTTTTAGCTTCGGCGACGTCTGCGCAGCACAAAAGCGAGCGGCGAGACGACGCTTATTGCGCCATTCCCAGCGCGTGCAGATAAGTGTCGAGCACTTCTTGCTGCTCGCGACGCTCATCCGTGTCTAGTTTACGCAGGCGCACGATGGTGCGCAGGGCCTTCGTGTCGAAGCCGGTGCCTTTGGCTTCCGCATAGACGTCGCGGATATCGTCCGACGTCGCTTTTTTCTCTTCTTCCAGCCGTTCGATGCGCTCGATGACGGCTTTCAGCTGATCTTTAGCGAAGCGCGTTGCGGGTTGTTCTTTTGCGGCGGCGGCGGTGGAAGGCATCGACATCTCCTTGACTACGAACGGCGGATGATCGCCGCCATTTGCCAAGAAGCTTTCGGAATTGCGCACCCTCAGGTCAAGACAATGACGACGTCATCCACGCTGTTCACAAGCAAACGGTGACAACTAGTGCCGGGGGGTGGACTTTTCGAATGCCGCTTTCTGCTCCGCCGAGGCCTCTTTCTGGTACTTCTTGCGCCACTCGTCATACGGCATCCCATAGACGCCCTCGCGGCTCTCGTCTTTGCTCATAGGGATGCCCTTGGCGTCGGCAGCATCTTTCATCCAGTTAGACAGGCAATTCCGGCAGAACCCGGTCAGGTTCATCATGTCGATATTCTGTACGTCGGTGCGCGAACGCAGGTGTTCGACGAGGCGCCGGTAGACTGCGGCCTCCAGCTCGGTGCGGGTCTTGTCGTCCATAGTGGTGTCCTCCACTGTAGGGAAGATAAACATGCCGCGGCGACCTTTGAAGGCCCCAAACCGTCCGGCGAGGAGAGTACATCGTGAAGTTTGCCCATTTTTCTCATGTCTGGGCCAAGCCGGGCATGAATCCGCACGAGCGCTATGAGCAGTTATGGCGCGAATTGCAGCTTTGCGACGAACTGGGCTTCGACTACGGCTTTTGCGTCGAGCATCACTTTCGGCCGGATGAAAGCTGGATCTCGTCCCCTAGCCTTTACGTCGTGGGCGCCGGTGCGCGAACGCGCCACATGCGCATTGGCCCCATGGGCTATGTCGTCCCGCTTTATCATCCGTTGCGCCTGGCGGAGGAGATTGCGCTTGTTGATCAGATCGTGGGCGGGCGACTGGAGCTCGGCCTGGTGCCGGGCATCAACGCGGATTATTTCAAGCCATTCGGCCTCGACTACAATCTGCGCAAATCGCCGACACTCGAATTTGTTGAATATTTGCGCGCGGCCTATGGCGAAAAGCAGCCGTTCTCCTTTCACGGCGACGTCCACCGTACCGAAAGCGCGTTGCTCGCGGTGCAGCCGCTGCAGAAGCCGCATCCACCTCTGTGGATGATGAGCCGCGATCCGCAGACACTTGAATTCTGCGCGAAGCACGGGATCAACCCCGGCTACTTTCTGGTCTATCCGCGCGCCGACGCAGCGCCACGCTATCGCAAATTTCTTGCCGATTGGGCTACGGCCGGCTGGCCGCAACCGGCGAAGATCGCCTACTGCACGATTGTGCATGTCGACGAGTCAGACGAGAAGGCGCTCGACGTCGCGCTAGGGCGAGCGGCGCGCGCCTATGAAGGTTTTCTGCCGCCGCCAAAACCCGGTGAAACTTTCCAGCAGCGCACGCGCGAGCATGCCAAGAAATTCATCGGGCGCGGCGAGCCGGGCGCTTCGGAAATAATGGCAAACCTGTTCGACCCGGACTATCTCATGAAGCACGAGCTGGTGTTTATCGGTTCGCCGGAAACGGTCGCCAAAAAAATTCATTCGGCGGCAGAATCCGGTCTGTTCAACGTGTTTATGGGCGAATTCAATTTCTCGGATCTGCCCGAGGAAGACCTGCTCCGCTCGATCCGGCTATTCGGCGAGCAAGTCATCCCCGCGCTGCGTGGATTTGAGTCTTTCTGATACGCCCGCCGTGCGGCTCTAGGCAGGTGCCTGCGAGGCCCGCAGTTCAGGGTGCGCCTGCAAGCGCGCCTCATTGAGTTTCCAGATCGCAAAGCAAACCACCGCACCGACGGCGAAGGGCAACGCCGACCACGCGTAGAGCCTCTCAACTGGCAGCCCTATCAACAAAGCGCCAACCAGCGGGCCCGCAATCGAGCCGATGCGGCCGATGCCCAATTGCCACCCCGAACCGTTGGCGCGCAACGAAGTCGGATAAACCAATGCGCCAGCGACATTGATGCCGGTCTGAATGCCGAGCACGCAGAAACCGGCGAAGAAGGTTGCGATAGCGAGCGCCGTTGTTGAGGTCTGACCGGCATAACCGATCGATGCGACGATCGGCACTGCAGCCACAAAAACGAATGCAATCGCGAAAAACCGACGGCGTTCGACCCAGCGGGCGAGGACGAGCGAACCAACCGTGCCGCCGACCTGGATCATGGCGCCGGCGAGCGCGCCCACCGACGGGGGCAATTTCAACACCGCCATCAAGGTCGGCGTCCACGACAGCAGGAAGAAATAGCCCATCAAGTTGAGTGCGAAGAGCAACCACAGAAGGGGCGTGACCAGCCAAAGACCCTGCCGGAAGAGATAGGCCGGATTGAAGCCCGGGAATTGCTGCTCATCCTCAATGACGAATTTCGCGTTGGCGGGCACTTTGAAGTTCGGATCGAGCGCGGCAATGGTTTTTACCATCTTGGCGCGCTGGCTTTCGTGCAGCGCCATGAATTTGATCGACTCCGGCAGCGTGAAAAGGCCGATGAGGGCGAGAACAATCGGCACAATGCCGCCGATCGTGAACAGGATTTGCCAGCCATGCGTCGGCACCAAGGTCGCGGCGACGACGCCGGGAATGGCACCACCGAGCGGTACGAAGCCGACGCCGATGAGCGCGAGAGTCGCGCGAAGCTTGCGTGGTGCAGATTCGGTATTGATGGCGACCACGTTCGGGATGACGCCGCCAATGCCGAGACCGGCAAGCAGACGCAGCCAGAACAGCTGGTCAAGGCTGGTTGCCCAGGCCGCAGCCAGCGTGAACACGCCGAACAGCAAGTTCGAGGCGATCAGCGCGGTCTTGCGGCCATAGCGGTCGCCGACCCATCCGAATGCAGCCGAGCCGAATAGAATCCCGATCAGGCTTGCGCTGAACACGGGGCCGAGCGCGCCGGGTTTTAGTCCCCATTCGCGCACAAGGTGCGGCGCAGCGAATGCGATAGCGGCAATATCGTAACCGTCGATCAGCGACAGCAGCACGCACCAAAAGATCAGATTGTAGTGGAACGAGCTTAGTCCGCGTTCATCGAGCAGCCGTGAGACCGGAACGACCTGGTCCGCCATGATTCCCTCCCCTGGATCGATTCTTGGTTTTTTTTGGTTTTTACGGGCCGTTTCGGCCCTTGGCTGAATGCTATGCCACCCCTAGCGCCCTGCAAAGCGTCCCCGAGACGGAATTCTGTTTTTAAACACCGCAGAAAGCTGAGTAGAGTCACGCCGCGACCCCTAAGAACCGATTCGGATGGCGGGGAGCGCACAGACCGAATGGCAAATTCGATCACGCCAGTGAAGACCGCCGCATGAACGTCCCACTGCGCTCATTGCTCAAGGACTTGTATCGCACTGCGGTGGCAGCTGCGCACCCGGCGACGTGCCTGCCGCCGCTGTTGCCGCCACCACCATCCGGCCGGATCGTTTTGCTCGCGGCCGGCAAGGCGGCCGGATCGATGACGGAAGTCGCCGAAGCGCACTATTTTGATCAGTTGCGAATTGCGAAAGAACGTGTGAGCGGAGTCGCAGTCGCGCGTCACGGTTATGGTCGCCACCTGCGCAGCGTTCGGATGATCGAGGCTGGCCATCCGATTCCGGATGCAGCGGGCCTAGAGGGCGCTGACCGTGCCCTGGCGCTGGCCGATGGCGCGACCCCGAATGATCTCGTGCTGGTACTGATGTCGGGCGGCGCTTCAGCCAACTGGATTGCGCCCGCTCACGGCATTCCATTCGAGGACAAACAGGCGGTGACGCGCGCGCTCTTGCGGTCGGGCGCAACCATCGGCGAGATCAATACGTTGCGAAAGCATCTCTCCCGCATCAAGGGCGGGCGGCTGGCCCGGCACGCGCATCCGGCGACGCTTTTGACAATCGCGATTTCGGACGTGCCGGGCGATGATCCTTCGGCCATCGGTTCTGGACCAACCGTTCCCGATCCCACGACGCTCGCGGATGCGCGCGCAATCGTCGCGAAATATCGGCTCGCGCTGCCGGACGCAGTCACGCGCGCGCTTGCTGATCCTAAAAATGAATCGCCCAAGCCGGGCGACCCTGCCTTTGCAGGCAGCCAATTCGTGCTGGCCGCACGGCCAGCCGACGCGATACGGGCTGCGGAAGCCGCGGTACGTACCGCTGGCTACGAATGCATTTCGCTCGGCGACCGCATTGAGGGCGAGGCGCGCGACGTCGCTGCTGAGCATGCACGTCTTGCGCGGGCGCTCCGTGCGCAGCACAAGCGCGCCGTCCTCCTT
>JBATYN010000130.1:0-12537 GCA_049674125.1 Pseudolabrys sp.
GCCCGAAGCAGGGTTAGGTGCGTCGGCCGGGACCGGTGGACCTTGGTCCGCTCATTCCCGCGCAAGCGGGAATCCAGAGCGCAATCGTAGGGCTGGAGAACTACCGCCCCTGGGTCCCCGCTTTCGCGGGGACGAGCGAATGCAACACAAACGGGCTTAATGCCCCTCGAATGAAATCAACGTGCGTACCGGCACATCCATCTTGCGCAATTTGTCGGCGCCGCCGAGCTCGGGCAAATCAATTACAAAACAGGCCGCAAGGACATTGGCGCCGAGCTGCCGCAATAGTTTCACGGCACCTTCAGCCGTGCCGCCGGTGGCAATGAGATCGTCCACCAGGATGACGCGCTCGCCTTTTTCGACGGCGTCCTCATGCACTTCCATCTCATCGAGGCCGTATTCGAGCGAATAAGCAATGCTCACTCTCTTATGAGGGAGCTTGCCCTTCTTGCGGATCGGGATGAAGCCCGCCGATACCTGATGCGCCACGGCGCCACCGAGAATGAACCCGCGCGCCTCGATCCCGGCGACCTTGTCGATCTTCATGCCAGCCCAGGGCTGCACCAGCTCGTCCACCGCGCGGCGGAAGCCGCGCGCATCGCCGAGCAGCGTCGTGATGTCGCGAAACATGATGCCGGGCTTTGGATAATCCGGAATGCTCCGGATAGCCGCGCGCAAATCGTGTTCGAGGGAGGGTGAGGTCATGAGTCCAACGTTGTTGAAAGGCACTCATGTGAGTGCGCACAAGAAGAGCCCTCATCCTGAGGAGCCCGCGTAGCGGGCGTCTCGAAGGATGGGGTTGCATTGGAAAGCTTCCATTCAGATTTCGTAAGTTCCATGACGTTTCACACTCTTACAGGGCCTCTTGGTTCGAGATGCGCTGCTTCGCAGCGCTCCTCACAATGAGGGTTCACTCACACTCCCGGCAGCCAACGGCGTGGCGTTTCGCGTTTGTCATCATAAGCAGCCTCGAACACCGGCGCGGCCAGCGTCGATTCAATGTGCAACGTGGTTTGGCCCGTGTTTGAAAAACCATGCTTGCGGCCGGCTGGCACGATGACCAGCTGCCCGCTGGTCAACGTCGTATGCTTGTCGTCCACCCACACGTCGGCGCGACCTTCGCGCACGCATAACACTTCCTCGACAGCATGGAGATGTGTGGGTGCACCGTGCCCCGGATCGCACCATTGTTCGAAAAGACAGAGCTGCGTTGCGCTGTTCGCTGCCGAAGCCTTCATGCGTGTCCTGACGCCCGCACGCCATTCCTCGCGCGGCTGTTGTTCCAGGTCGACGATGTGCATTGGCTCCCCAAAAATTCGCTGTGCCGAAATTATCCTAGCCGTCATGCCCGGGCTTGTCCCGGCCACCGAATCCACGGATCATTTGCTTGCCTTGCGGCTGAGGCCAAGGCGATCGATCACCTTGGCGTAGCGGTCGAGGTCATCCTGCATGAAACGCACGTAGTTAGCGGTGCCGTTTTCCTGCAGGTCCATACCAAGGATTGCCATGCGTTCGCCCATCGCCGGCTCGCGCATGACCTTTGCGATTGCGGTCTGCAACCGCTCGACCGCTTTGGGCGGCATGCCGGCGGGACCTTGCAGGCCCAACATATCGGCAATGTCAAAACCCTTGATGCCCGCCTCATCGCAAGTCGGCACGTCGGGCAATGACACGGCGCGCTTGAGCACGCTCACGCACAGGCCGCGCAGCTTGCCAGCATTGATATGTGAAATCACATTGGGAAGCCCCGACCAGCCGGCCTGAATTTCACCGGTGAGCAACCCGTTTACCAGCGCGCTGCCGCCCCGGTAGGGAACGTGAAGCAGTTTGATGCCGGTGCGCTCGGCGAAAATTTCCATGGTGAGATGGTGGATCGATCCCGCACCTGCTGAGCCGTAACTCATGACATCCGGCTTCGACTTTGCCAGCGCGATGAATTCGCTCACGTTATTTGCGGGAACCGAGGGAATGATCACCAATGCGGTCGGCACGGTCGCAAGAGCCGTGATCGGCGTGAAGTCTTTGAGTTTGTAAGTCGCGTCCGGGCTCATGTTGATATTGATCGCCAGAGCACCGGAATCATTCAGCATCAGCGTGTAGCCATCCGGCTGAGCCTCGGCGATGCGCTTTGCCGCCAAGATGCCGCCAGCGCCCGGCACGTTTTCAACGACAAAGGGCTGGCCGAGAACTTCCGAGAGACGCTGCGACAACAGTCGCGCCAGCACGTCGGGATTACCCCCCGGAGCCGCGGCGGCGAGAACATGCACGGGACGGCTGGGGTAATTCTGCTCCTGCGGCTGCGCCACTGTAGCAAGTGCGGTCATACCGAGGGCAATCACCAGGTACACGATGCCGCGCCGCATGCCGTCCCCCCTTCGCTCTCTCATTTGGCCTCGCCCCAGATATCGCGTGCCAGGTCAACGACCAGGCGCAACTTAGCCTCCTGCGCCTGGGGCGTCACCGGATTGCCGGTATCAACGCTGGCAAAGCCGCATTGCGGGCTCACGGCCAGCCGATCGAGCGGCACATGGCGGATCGCATCTTCAACACGCTTATGCAATGCCGCCTTGTCCTCCAGCGCCGGCGTCTTCGACGAAATCAACCCAAGCACGACAGATTTGTGTTTGGGGACGAACCGCAATGGGGTGAAATTGCCCGCGCGCGGAGTATCGAACTCAAGAAAATAGAACGGAATTTCCAGCGCGTTGAACAGCCGTTCAGCGACATCCTCGTAGCTGCCCTCGGCATGCCAATGACCGCCGCGATTCCCGCGGCACAGGTGCATGCCGATGTGGAGGGGTTTCGGCGCCGCGCGCAGCACGCGATTGGTGATTGCAATGTAAGTGTCGATCAGCCGGCTCCAATCGTCGCCGCGCGCGCCCAATGCCGCCTGCACGTCCGGATCACCAAATTTCGCGAATGCTGTTTCGTCAATCTGAACATAGCGGCAGCCTGCCGCCGCCAGCGCGGTCAACTCTTTGGTGAAGGCTTCGACCGTGTCATCCCAGAACTGCTCCGTATCACGGTAAGCAGACGCGAGCACCGCCGCGTCGCCGCCGCGGAAATGCAGTGCGCACGGCCCCGGAATCGTAATCTTGGGAAGCAACTTCGTTTTGCTTTTGAGAAAGTTGAAATCGGCAACGTTGATCGGATGCGTCCAGCACACGCGGCTTTTGATGAGGGCAACGGGTTGCGTGCCACGTCCGCTGCCATCGGTCGCGCCGGTCGCGTCGGCACCTGCGACGGTATCGATGCTCAATTCACCGAGCTGCTGATAGAAAAAGCTGTGGTAAGAGCGGCGGCGGAATTCGCCATCGGTCGCAAAACGCAGACCCACTCGCTCCTGCAAGGCAACTGCCTCAACAATCGCGGCATCTTCCGCAGCGGTCAAATCCGCTTGCGAAATCTCACCGCGTGCGAAGCGTTCACGCTGCGCAAGCAGAGCCTTTGGCCGCAGGAGGCTGCCGATGTGCTCGGCGCGGAATGGCGGCTTCTCGCGCGTGACGGCGCCGGCATGAATATTCATGGCGGCAAGGCTACCGTCCAAGCACCCTGCCCGCAACGGCATCGAGCTTTTTCATCAGCGCGGGATCGCGTGCCTCCGGCGCGGTGATCAGCGCGGTATCGAGGGCGCGATCCGAACCGATGGGGCATGGCTCATGCTCTCGGGGAAAGTCGCGCGCGAGCCGCGCCACCATGTTTTTGGCCTTCTCGGCGTTTGCGAGGAGCACCTTGATGATGTCCTGCACGGTGACGGCGTCGTGGTCGGGATGCCAGCAGTCGAAATCCGTCACCATCGCGACGGTCGCGTAACAAATCTCGGCTTCACGCGCGAGCTTGGCCTCCGGCATGTTGGTCATACCGATCACTGAATAGCCAAGGTTTTTGTACGTCATGCTCTCCGCATACGTGGAGAATTGCGGGCCTTCCATGCATACGTAAGTGCCGCCCCATTGCGGCGTGATGCCCTCCGCCGTCGCGGCGCTGCGCAGATGCGCGCGCAAGTTCGGCGACACCGGATGCGCCATCGAAACATGCGCCACGAGGCCTTTGCCGAAGAACGAGCTCTCGCGCTTATGGGTACGATCAACGAATTGATCGACCAGCACGAACGTGCCGGGCGGTAATTCTTCTCTGAACGAGCCGCAGGCCGATAGGGAAACAAGGTCGGTCACGCCGGCGCGCTTGAGCACATCGATATTGGCGCGATAGTTGATGTCGGAGGGCGACAGGCGGTGGCCCTTGTCGTGGCGCGAGAGGAACACGACAGGCAGACCCGCAATCTCCCCGATGCGCAACGGCGCGGACGGCTCACCCCAAGGACTGGCGATCCGCTGCTCGCGCACATTGGCAAGTCCCGGCAGGTCGTAAATGCCCGAGCCGCCAATGATGCCGAGAACTGCTTTGGCCATTCGTTCTTAATCCCGTTCGGCCCTCATGGTGAGGAGCGCAGCAACGCTGCGCGTCTCGAACCATGGCGGCCACCCCCATCCTTCGAGACGGCTGCTGCGCAGCCTCCTCAGGATGAGGGCTAATTATTGCATCAAAAAACGAAGGGCCCCGAATAGGGCCCTCGCGTCAAGAGTTTTCGTGGCACGGCCTTCAATGTACCGCCGACCACACCTTCTTCTTGGTGAAGTACATGAGCCCGGCCAGCACGATCAGGAAAATCATGACCTGGAAGCCGATGCGTTTGCGCGCCACGAGGTGCGGCTCGGCTGCCCACATCAGGAAGGCCGAGATATCCCTGGAATACTGCTCCATGGTCTGCGGCGCGCCATCATCGAAGGTCACCTGCCCGGCCTGGAGCGGCGGCGGCATCCCGATATTGTGGCCCGGGAAATACTTGTTGTAGTGCCCGCCCTCCGGCAGCTGGAAGCCTTTCGGCGGGTCTTCGTAGCCCTTGAGCAGCGCCGTAATGTAGTCCGGGCCCTGCTCCTGATATTGCGTGAACATATCAAACACGAACCAGGGGAACCCGCGCTGGTAAGTGCGCGCCTTGGCGAGCGTCGACATATCCGGCGGTGCGAGACCGCCATTGGCAGCTTTCGCCGCGAGTTCGTTCGCGAACGGTGGCGGGAAGGTATCAGCCAGACGACCGGGGCGTTCGGTCGGTTCGCCCTTGTCGTCGAGATCCTTGATCTTGTAATCGGCCGCAACAGCCGCGGCCTGAGCTTCCGAGAAACCCGGACCGCCAGGATCGGCGAGATTGCGGAAGGCCAGCATCTGGATCGAGTGGCAAGCCGAGCAGACTTCCTTGTAGATCTTGAACCCGCGCTGGAGCTGCGCCTGGTCAAAATTGCCGAACGGCCCCGCGAATGACCATTTCTGTCTCGGTGGAGCGACCTGTTCCTCGGCCTTCGCCGCCGAAATCGCGAACGCCGCGACCGTGCCAGCGACCGTCAAGGTGAGAATGGTGCGCTTGATCATCATGACTGCCCCGCTCACGCTTTTGCGCCCAGGACCGATTCCGAAATCGAATTCGGGAGCGGCTTGGTTTTCTCGAAGATGCCGAGCAGCGGCATGACGATCAGGAAGAAGGCGAAATAATAGACAGTGAAGACGCGCGACAGGATCACGTAGATGCCTTCGGGCTGCTTCGACCCGAGCCAGCCGAGACCGATGCAGACGATCACCCACAGCCAGAAAAATTGCTTGAACAGCGGCCGGTAGCGAGCCGACCGCACGCGCGACGTATCGAGCCAGGGGATAAAGGCAAGCACCACGATCGACGAGAACAGCGCGATCACGCCCATCAGCTTGTCGGGGATCGACCGCAGGATGGCGTAGAACGGCAGGTAGTACCACTCGGGCACGATTTCCGCCGGTGTCACCGCCGGATTGGCGGGAATGTAATTGTCGCCGTTCAGGAGGTATCCCGGAATGTAGAACACGAACCAGGCATAGACGATGCAGAAGCACGCCAGGAAGAAACCGTCCTTGACGGTCGCATAGGGCGTGAACGGGACGGTGTCCTTGTCGGACTTCGGCTCGATGCCTGTGGGATTGTTCTGCCCAGCAACATGGAGTGCCCAGACGTGAAGCACCACCACACCAGCGATCACGAACGGCAACAGATAGTGCAGCGAGTAGAAACGATTGAGCGTCGGATTGCCGACGGCAAAGCCGCCCCACAGCCAGGTGACGAGCGTTTCGCCGACGCCGGGAATGGCCGAGAACAGGTTGGTGATCACCGTCGCCGCCCAGAAGCTCATCTGGCCCCAAACCAGCACATAGCCCATGAAGCCGGTGGCCATCATCAGCAGGTAGATGATGACGCCAAGGATCCAGAGAACCTCGCGCGGCTCCTTGTATGACCCGTAATAGATGCCGCGGAACATATGAATATAGACGGCGAGGAAGAACATCGACGCGCCGTATGCGTGCAGGTAGCGCAACAGCCAACCGAAGTTGACGTCGCGCATGATGCTCTCGATCGACTTGAAGGCGAGATCAACATGCGGGGTGTAGTGCATCGCCAGCACGACGCCGGTGATGATCTGAACGCCGAGCATGAACGACAGGATGCCGCCGAACGTCCACAGATAGTTCAGGTTACGCGGCGTCGGATAAGCCACGAAAGAAGAATGAATGAGGCCGCCGATCGGCAGCCGCTTCTCGAACCATTGCAGAATTTTGTTCTGCGGTTGATAGGTCGAGTGTCCGCTCATGATTGAACCTTGAATACGACGTTTCGCTCAGCCGATTTGGATCTTGGTGTCGGATACGAACTTGTAGGGCGGCAGGAACAGATTTTTCGGCGCCGGGCCTTTGCGGATACGGCCCGAGGTATCGTACTGCGAGCCGTGGCACGGGCAGAACCAGCCGTCATATTCGCCCTGGTGCGCGAGCGGGATGCAGCCGAGATGGGTGCAGATGCCGATCAGCACGAGCCACTGGTCATGGCCCGGCTTGACGCGTTCTGAGTCCGGTTCCGGATCGGGAAGCGTCGCGACGTCGACGTTCTGCGCTTCCGCGATCTCTTTCTTGGTGCGGTGGAAAATGAAAATCGGCTTCGAACGCCAGAACACCTTGATGATCTGCCCGTCCGCAATTGGAGCGAGATCAACCTCGATTGGCGCGCCGGCCGCGATGGTCGAGGCGTCCGGGTTCATCTGTGCGATCAGTGGCACCAGGGTCGCTGCGGCCCCCACCGCGCCCACGGCGCCGGTAGCGATATAGAGAAAGTCGCGGCGCGTGTGCTCCGCCGAAGACACGGTCGTCACGTCTTGGCCCTCTCCCCCGGCTGGCTTGTTCATCCGCCCGCGGCTGGAGCCCGGGACCGAAATCCCATGGGCGGCGGGGCGAACCGGTTGCGGCAGCCCTGCAAAAGACAGGTCAGCGCGTCGGTCGCGTTCTATTGGCACCCTTGCAGTACAAGCGCAAGCCCGCTATCGCGCCCGCGAGGATTAGTCGCATAAATCATTCGTCTAGAGCGACCTAACCCCGACACCGGACATCGCAGACCCGCCATGCGGATCGCCCTTTACGAGCCGGACATCCCGCAGAATACCGGCACGATTCTCCGGCTTTGCGGCTGCATGGGCATTGAGGCGCACATCATCGAACCGGCCGGCTTTCCGGTGACCGACCGCGCTTTCCGCCGGGCCGGCATGGATTATCTCGACCAGGTTGTCCTCACCCGGCATCGGTCCTTCGGGGCTTTCGAGGACTGGCGCCGGCACAAACACCTACGTTTAGTACTGCTGACCACCGCCGCCACCCGGTCGTATCTCGACCATACGTTTCGGGCCGACCAGGTCCTGCTGTTCGGGCGCGAAAGCGCCGGCGTGCCTGAACCGGTGCACAAAGCCGCCGATGTCCGATTGCGCATTCCCATGCGCCAGGGCTTGCGGTCGCTCAATATAGCGATGGCGGCTGCAATGGTTGCCGGCGAGGCTCTGCGCCAGACGGGCGGCATGCCGGAGTGATAATATTGGTCATGGCCCGTTGGGTAACCATGGCAATCCTGCTGGTCAGCCTCGCCACACGCGAGGCCAGCGCCGCGCGCGTATTGCTCGCTGAATTCATGGCGCGCGCCCCGGCTGAAGAAAATCAACCGGCCATGTCCACCCTCGCATTGGAAGCCTGCGTGCGCCGGGCGCAAGAGCTCGATCGCGCCGGCGCAGCCATCGACTATGAAATTGCGGCGATCGACCGCGAGGCGGCCGAGGCCCTGTTCTTGCAAAAGCAGATCAACATGGAATTGCCGATGGTCGGCAATTACGGCGAGCCGGCGCTCAACGAGTTCCAGCGCCGGGTCATCCGCCATGAAGAGCTGGCAAAAAAATTCCAGGCGGAATTTCCGCTCTATCAGAAAAAACAAAAAGCCTATGAGGCCGCGGTCGATGAGTTCGAGCACATCATCTGCACGAACCGATATAAGCGTGGCGATCTCGAAGCGATCAAAAACAAACTCGACCTGAGATAGCGCAGCTGCTGCCAGGCTGGCTACTTTGACCGCACGTGCGCTTCGGACGTTCAGGGGATATAATCACGGCCCGGAGTGGATAATGGACGCAGGACAGCTGGAAACCCGCAAGACTCGTGCGCGAACATGGTTCGAAGCATTGCGCGATGATATCTGCGCGAGCTTCGAGGCGCTCGAAGACGGGCTGCCCGCGGACGCTCCTAACGGTGATCGCGATGCCGGCCGTTTTGTTCGCACACCATGGCAACGCAACGATCACGCAAGTGCGCCCGGTGGCGGCGGCGTTATGGCGCTGATGCGGGGGCGTGTGTTCGAGAAAGTCGGCGTGCACTGTTCAGCCGTCCACGGTGAATTCGCGCCGGAGTTCCGAAAAGAGATCCCCGGCGCCGAGAAAGACCCGCGCTTCTGGGCCTCGGGCATTTCATTAATCGCGCATATGCACAATCCGAACATTCCCGCCGTACACATGAACACGCGCTTTGTCGTGACCAGCAAATCCTGGTTTGGCGGCGGCGCTGACCTCACGCCGGTGCTCGACAGGCGCCGCGTTCAGAATGACCCTGACAGCATCGCTTTTCATGCGGCGATGAAGACGGCCTGCGACTCTTACGCGGAGATCGCGCCTTACGACAAATACAAGAAATGGTGCGACGACTATTTTTTCCTCAAACATCGTAACGAGCCGCGCGGCATCGGCGGAATCTTTTATGACTACCTCGAAACCGACTGGGACGAGACGTTCGCCTTCACGAAGGATGTCGGCCGCGCGTTTCTCCGCGCGTATCCCGGATTGGTGCGGAAGAATTTCACGACGCCCTGGACTGAGGCAGACCGTGAAGAGCAATTGATCCGTCGCGGCCGCTATGTCGAATTCAACCTGCTTTATGACCGCGGTACTATTTTCGGCCTCAAGACGGGCGGCAATGTCGAGGCGATCCTCTCCTCCATGCCGCCTGTTGTAAAATGGCCGTGATGTTGGCGCCGGAACTTCATTCGTTCATTGAGTTATGTTGTTGCGCCCACGGGCTTATTGGCGCTGCGCAACAAGCATATAATTTCTCTCTGCCAATTCCCCTGAATGCCTTGCATCGCTAACCACCGGATGGCAGAACGCTGGCACTTTCCAATTGGAATTGAGCGACCAGTCCGCGGATTCATTCTTGCGGAGGGGATGATGCCGGACAACGATTTGTTCCTGCAAGCGATCGAAGCCGTCTATGCAAGCGGGCTCGAAAGCGACCGCTTGCCGGAGGCGTTGGATGCGACCAGCCGCCTGCTTGGGGCCGCCGGTGCGACGCTTGAAGTGCTGGACAAAGCGACACAGCGGCATCGCGCATTTTATGCCGCAGGCCTAGCAGACGTCGCGCGCGCTCCGTATCTTGAAGAGTTCGCGGCCCTCAACCCTCGCTATCTCTTTATTTCGCGCCTGCAGCCCGTTGTGTGGCGTGGGATCACCAGATTTTGGACGAAGCCGCTATGGGGCGTGATCCATTTTATGCGGAGTTCCTGCCGCACGTTGGTTTGCGCTATTTCGTAGCCGCGGTGCTCGAACACACTCCGAAGACGTTTGCAGGCGTCAGCTTCCAGCGCACACGCAAGCAAGGTCACGTCAACAAACGCGAAATCGCGCTCATGGAGCGCTTGACCCCGCATTTCCGGCGGGCGCACGACGTCGCGACGCGTTTGGGAGTCGTCGGCGATCGCCGGGGCGTGCTTGAAAATGCGCTTGAGTGGCTCGCCGATGGCGTCGCCTTGCTGCGCGCCGATGGAAATATTGTTTGGGCCAACGATACCATGCACGTGCTTGCAACTCGCGGCGATGGATTTCGCATGAACGGCCGCACCATTGAATTCGCGTCCCCGTTTGTGCGAAGCCGATTCGAGACCGCGCTCGGTGCGATGCAGCGGATTGGCGATCCGGCGAGTGACGCGTGCCCGACAGATTTTCCGGTTCCCCGCAGCGACGGTATGCCGGCATATATCGTGTCGATGCGTCCGCTCGTGCGCGGGAGAAATCGCGCCACCCAGCATGCCCAAGCCGATGTCATGCTGCTGATGCGCGATCCGCTCTGGCGCAGCTCCGCGACAAACCAAATTTTGCAGGAATTGTTCAGCCTCACCAATGCCGAGGCGCATCTGACGCAAGCATTGTGCACGGGCTTAACGACCGGTGCCTACGCCGCCGAGCGTGGCGTGAGCCTCAACACCGTCTATTCGCACCTCAAACGGGTTCGCGAGAAGACCGGTTGTAAGAGTATTCCCGAACTAATCCGTAAATACGGCGAGTGCAACATTCCATTGCGCCCGAGCTAGCAGTCGTCTTATGCCCGAAAACGATCGGTTCCTGCAGACGATTAACGCTATCTATGCGAGCGGCCTCGACAGCGCGCGTGTTTCGGAAGCGTTGGAGGCGACCAGTTCGCTGCTGGGCGGAGTTGGCGCAACTCTTGAAGTGATCAGCAAACCGGCGCGGCGGCCAATCGAGTTTTGGTCGGCTGGCTTGCCCGCCGTCAGCGGCACACAATATGTCGCGCATTTTGCCGCGCTTAACCCTCGTATTCCACATACGCTTCGCCAACGCGCAGGCGAGGTGGCCTGGGACCGTCAGCTCTTCGATGAAGCCCAAATGTCGCGTGACCCGTTTTATGCTGAATTCCTGCCCGAACTGAGGTTGCGTTATTTCGTTTCGGTCGTGCTCGAACAGACTCCTGACAGACTGGCTGTTGTTGCCGTGCAACGGACCCGCAAACAAGGTCATGTAGGCAACCGCGAGATCACGTTGATGCGCCGTCTCTATCCACATTACCGACGCGCTTATGATGTCGCGGCGCATTTGAGATACGACGGCGATCACGCCGGAATATTGGAAAACGCGCTCGAGTTGTTGACCTACGGCGTCGCGCTGCTGCGCGCCGACGGCGAGATTGTATACGCCAACAATGCCCTGCGTGCGCTCGCGCAACGAGAGGACGGTTTTCGCATTCTCGATCGCACTTTCGAGTTCGCGGAACTGGGTACGCGCCGCTGTTTTGGTGTCGCGCTCGGTGCAGTGAAGCGCATCGGCGATCCCGCCCACGACGCGCAAATGACCGATTTCCCGGTATCGCGAAGCGGGGGAATGCCAGCATATTTGGTGTCTGTGCGCCCGCTCATGCGCGCGACAGGTCGCACCACGCACCATGCGGATGCAACGATCATGGTACTTGTGCGCGATCCACTCTGGCGAAACGCCGCGACGAGCCGGTTCCTGCAGGAACTGTTCAGCCTCACCAACGCTGAGGCACATCTAGCGCAGGCCTTGTGCACCGGCACCACGACCGGTGTTTACGCCGCCGAGCGCGGCGTAAGCCTCAACACCGTTTATTCGCACCTCAAAAAAATCCGCGAGAAGACCGGCTGCAAGAGCGTGCCGGATTTGATCCGAAGATTCGGCGAGCTGAATGTGCCGCTGCGGCTGAGCTGATCCAGTTTAGCGCAGCGCACCCCACACCAGAAACACGCCGCCAACGAGCACCACGGCATCGAGGACCGCCGTGTGCACGTGCACCGGCATGCGTTCAACGAAGGCTTTGGCGAGGAACGCGCCGGGCAACGCAACGATCCCAATCAAAAGCGCGAATGCAAGCACTTGAGCGGTGATAACTCCGGCAAGTCCGAATACCGAAATCTTCACGATGCCGATCACGATTGAAATAGCAGCATCGGTCGCAATGACACCGGCGCCCTCGACACCGGTGGCCATCAGCAGCGACAGCAAGATCACGCCGGACCCCGCAGTGCCACCGACGACCACGCCATAGCCAACTGCGCCGAGCGCCAGCCCGGCGTCACCGAACTTGACCCCGTGGTATTTCAGCAGCCGCCGCAACGGCGCGCTCAGGATCAGCATGCCGCCGATCACCAGTGCAGCACCAGCGCTAGAAAGACGGGTATAGCCCCAGGCGCCGAGCACGCAGGTTGGCACCGCGCAAACCAGCACGATCGCAGCGCGCCGCCAGTCGACAAATTTCAGGAATGCGAAGACACGGCTCGAATTCGTGAACATCGCCGAGATGGCACTGATCGGCACCACCGGCTCGGCGCCCACGAGCGGCACCAGCACCAGC
>JBATYN010000131.1:0-4020 GCA_049674125.1 Pseudolabrys sp.
GATCTGTTCTGTGCATGGACGCCGGTTGAACAAACGCGCCGGCGCATCCTGGTGGATACGCCGGCGCGGTTGTTTGGGGCGTAAACGCCACGCGCCGCTCATTCCCGCGTAAGCGGGAATCCAGGGCCGCAATCTCAAATTAATCGGTCATGGGTCCCCGCTTTCGCGGGGACGAGCGGAGAAAGTTTGCGCGCTTCACACCGCGGCTCAGTTGGTCACCATTTTCTGGTCGGCCAGATTGACCGTAACCATGTCGTAGCGTGACTGCGCCAGCGTACTCGCGCCGACCTGGTGGAATCCGATCGCGAGTTCCTTCTCGTCGACGTGGATGCGCAGATAGCCGTAGTTGGTATCGTTGTATTTTTCGAGCCAGAGCTCTTTGGCCGTGATCGCGGCTTTTTTCCACTCCATATAATCGACGCGGCTGCCGGGGTGCGGCTCCTCCGCCGGCTGTCCCTTCTTCGCGCGCACCAGCGGATTGACGTTGTGTCCGCCGTCTCCGCAAACGATGAAGGGCACATCAATTTCGCGCCCGGCGAACTGCATCGTCCGGCTGAAACGCTGATAGTTGTGCGCGTGCGCCGCCAAAACGGCGTGCGGATAGATGCCTTGCTTCAGGCAAATCTCGTCGATCTGGCTGAGCATAACGACGCTCGGGCTGTGGTTGCCGCCAGCGCCCTTTTTCGGCGGCGGCATGTAGGTGTAGGGCGGATGATGAACGGCGAGCAGCACGGCGCCTTTGTAGTTCTCGGTTTTGATGCGCTTGAGTTGAGCCGAGAGAAAATCCAGCTGGTCATTGTTGACCGCCGGCCACTTGCCATCTTCGTTCGAAATGACCCCGGGGTCCTCCAGTGCGTTGCTGAATAGTCCGATGATCCGCACGAAGGGCGCGTCGAGCGCGAAATAGACTCCGGGTTGGGTCATCGCGGTGCGGTGAAGCGATCGCGCTTCGTTGGTGATGACCGGTTGCTTGGCGCAAAAATTGCGCTGGAATATCGCGAGCGGGGTCTCGTCGTCCGCCGTGCCGGGAACGACGAACGAATCGTGGTTGCCCGGAATTGCGAAGATCGGGGCGGGGTAATTGCGGAACGCGTCGTAAAACTGATCGTAATAATATTGCGACTCGCCGAAATTGTAGACCACGTCACCGAGGTGGAAGAGGAACGCCGGACGGTTCGCTTCGTCCGACTGGGCGGAATCGAGCGTCACCTGATCGGACACTTTCAGCTCGTTGCGGTATTTGCGTTGTTCGGATGCACCTGAATCGCCGCACGAATGGAAAATGATCTTTTTGGCCTTCTTGATCTTCTCGATCACCAAGGGCCCGTGATTGCTGCCATAAGCATCCTGCAAACTGAATAGTGCATCGGCGGCGGCGCGCGATTTCGGAATCGCGACGACATCCTTCGTCAGCAGTTTCTTCACTTCGGCATAGGTCGCAGTGTCGCTTGGATGGTCGGTATCGAAACCGGTCGGACTCGGCAGAACGTCGTCCTCGCTGAAGATGGGCTCGTGGAAAATCGGCTGTGGAAGTGGAGCGTTGTGATGCTTTGCAGGCATGGCGTCGTCTCCCATGAAAAGGAAGCCATTAACTCCAAAGTTCAAGACGAAAATATTACACCCTATGAGTGTATCGGTATGTGAGGTAATTCACGTTGGCTGCGTGGCAAGGGCCTTATGCCGCCTTCGTCCACAATTGCTTCGAGGCGCGCCGGGCGCCCTCGGCCAGCGATTGGAGCTTGAGCCAGACGATCTTGGTGTCGACCTGCACGCGCCCGGCAAATGTGCCGAAACCGCAGTCGACCCCGGCAATGACATTCTCGCGCCCGACTACCGAAGCGAAATTCAGAATGCGGTCGGCGACTACTTCCGGATGTTCGACGATGTTGGAGGTGGAATCGATCACGCCGGGAATGATTTTCTTGCCGGCAGGCAGCTTGACGTCACGCCAGATTTTCCATTCGTGCTCGTGCCGCGCATTCGCGGCCGGGAAAGACACCGCGTGCGGGCGCGCCGACAACACGATGTCGACGATGTCCTTGAAATCAACGTCGGTATGGTGTGGTGCCATGGTCGAACCCCAACACACGTGCATGCGCATTCTTTCAGGCGGAAGATCGCGCGCCGCGTGATTGAGCGCGGCAACATTGGTCGCGATGATCTTGCGATAGTCGGCGAGCGGCCGGTCGAGATAAACCATGTGCCGCAACATCGCGAGATCCGGACAATCGAGCTGGAGGATGAAACCGGCTTCAACGATCGCCTGGTACTCACGCCGCATAACGTCGGCGAGCGCGTAAATGTAGGCTTCATCGTTCGGATAGAAGTTGTTCTTCAAATAGCGCGCGATCTGCCCGGGCGAGGGCGACGTCATGAAAAGGTCTTTTGCCTTGGTGCTCTGTATCGCGGCCTTTGCAAGGTCGATATCTGCCTGCGCCGAAGGCCAGTCCTTCCAGTCGACGGGGCCTGAGCAGGCAGGGCGATACTGGAAGGGCGACGCAAAGAATTTTAGCTGTGCAGCGAGTTCTGGGAATTCCGGCTCGCCGGTGCCCATCGGCGGCGCGCTCTCGCCCTCGTAACCGGTCAGCCGCTTCAGCACATGCACGGTGTAATCGGTGCGGCCTTGTTCGCCGTCATTGATGATGTCGATGCCGCATTCGATTTGCTTCGCTACGACATGGGCGACTGCGTCGCGGACGGCGGCTTGCAACTCATCTTTGCGTGCGCCGGGTTTTTTCTCTTCGGCCAGCAGGAGTTCGACCACCTTGGCGGGGCGCGGCAGGCTGCCGGTGTGGGTGGTGAGGATACGGTTGGTGCTGGGGGTCATACCGGACCCGTCTGTGCCGAGCCAGATAACCGCTCATCCCCGCGCAAGCGGGGATTCAGCGCAAATGCACTGCCTGCGATTGAAGCCTCTGGATTCCCGCTTGCGCGGGAATGAGCGGAGTGCGGATCTGCGCACATCACCTCAAAATCCGCGCACCACCTCAACCACATGCTCGACATTCGGCGGCGCCGAGAAGCAGTGGCCGACCAGCTTGCGCCACTCCTGAAAATCGGCGGATTCACGAAAGTCCTTGGTGTGGTTTTCCAGCGTTTCCCACTGCACGAATAGGCGGTAGCGCTGAGGCATCTCGTGCGAGCGCTGGAGCGTCATGAATTTGCAGCCTTTGGCCCTTTTGAAAATCGGCGCAGCTTTTTTCACGCCGGTTTCAAATTCGGCTTCCATGCCGGGCTTCACGTCGATCTGTGCAATTTCGAGGATCATGGCTGAGGGTCCAGTCGTGGCGGATGCGATATTATGGATGTTCGTCAGTCCGCTGAAAAGCGGTGACGCAAGGACAGTTTGGCGGGCTTGCGGGTCGGGAAAGCACTACGCCCGGGCGTATTTTCCGCGCCCGAAAAAACGATCCTTCTGGTCGTCGCTGGCCTTGTCGCGCACGGATTTGAGGGCGCCGACTTGCGCCAGCGCGCGCTTGGCCGCGTCGCGGGCGGCAATCGTGTCCACCCACTTCTTGAGCGCCGGGAATTTTCCGGCGTCGATACCGAGCAGCTCGAAATTGCGCAGCCACGGCCACGCTGCGATGTCGGCGATGGTGTACTCACTTCCGGCAACGAATGGCCTCGCCGACAGCCGCTGCTCATAGAGGTCGAACAACTTGACCATCTGCGTGCGGTAACGGCTTGCGCTGTAATCGTGGCCGGCGCCTGCGAATTTGGTGAAATGGACGTACTGGCCGCTCATTGGGCCAAGATTGGCGACCTGCACGATCAGCCATTGCAAGGTGTCGTAGCGGGCGGCTGGTTCATGCGGAATGAACTTGCCGGTCTTTTCGGCAAGATAGATCAGGATCGCGCCCGACTCGATCACCGCATAAGGCTTGCCGCCAGGCCCGTCACCGTCGACGATCGCCGGCACTTTCAGTAACGGATTGATCTTGGCGAATTCCGGCGTGAATTGTTCGCCGGCCCACACGTCCACCGGCTTGATGTTGTATGGCAGCCCGCATTCCTCGAGCA
>JBATYN010000132.1:0-1947 GCA_049674125.1 Pseudolabrys sp.
AACCTGAAATGCATCACGTCGCCGTCGGCAACAACATAGTCCTTACCTTCCAGCCTCAATTTGCCAGCGTCACGCGCACCAGCCTCGCCATTGCACGTGATGAAATCGTTATAACTGATGGTTTCAGACCTGATAAACCCGCGTTCGAAATCGGAATGTATGACACCGGCGGCCTGTGGCGCCTTGGTGCCATGTGTGATCGTCCAGGCCCTCGTTTCCTTCGGCCCGACGGTAAAATAAGTCACGAGATGCAGAAGCGCGTAGCCAGCGCGAATGAGACGATCGAGCCCGGTCTCCTTGAGCCCTACCGCATCGAGAAATTCCGCACGCTCGGCCGGCGGCAAAGTGGCAATTTCCGATTCGATCTTGGCGGAAATGACAACTGCGACCGCACCTTCTTCCTTCGCCCGCACTTCGACTTTGCGGGAAAATTCATTGCCAGTCGCCGCTGATGCTTCGTCGACATTGCATGCATAAAGAACAGGCGCCGAAGTAAGCAGGCCGAGAGAGTGGAATAGTTTTTCCTCCTCAGCCTTGCGCTCCACCAAGCGGGCAGGCTTGCCGTCGCGCAGCAGAACGAGCGAGCGTTTCACCAAATCGAGCATTTCCTTGGCCTGCTTGGCATCCTCACCCGTGCCCTTGGCTTTTTTCTCGAGGTTGTCGACGCGCTTTTCCAGGCTGTCGAGATCGGCAAGCATCAGCTCGGTCTCGATCGTTTCAACGTCCGCGATGGGATCGATTTTGCCTTCCACATGCGTGACGTCGCCATCCTCAAAGCAGCGCACCACGTGGACGATGGCATCGACCTCGCGGATCGTGGCGAGAAACTGGTTACCTAATCCCTCACCCTTGGAAGCGCCGCGCACCAGACCGGCGATATCGACGAAGGTGATGCGTGTCGGGATGATCTGCTCGGATTTTCCGAGAACCGCCAGTTTGTCCAAACGCGGGTCCGGCACGGCGATTTCGCCGACATTCGGCTCAATGGTGCAGAATGGATAGTTGGCCGCTTGTGCCGCCGCCGTCTGCGTGAGCGCATTGAAGAGCGTCGACTTGCCAACATTTGGCAAGCCTACGATGCCACACTTGAATCCCATGGTCGTATCGTCTCGCTGATTACACCGCTATTCCGAGCCGGGCGGCTCGTCGTCCTCGCCGAAACCCTTGGCGGCCATGGCGAGATGAACCCTGTTCTGAAATGTCGAATCCTTGGCTTCAACCAGAAGGCCCGCATTGTCGGCAACGACATCGCACAACGCTTCCACCCAAGCCCAATCACCCTTGGCGAAATCGCCGAGCACGTGCATCGGGACCTGCTCCTTCACATCGGGTTTTGCGATACCGATGCGCACGCGTTTGTACGCGTTGCCGATGTGGGCCGTGATCGAGCGAAGACCGTTGTGGCCGGCGTCACTTCCGCCGACCTTCACCCGAACTTTAGCCGGTGGCAGGTCAACCTCGTCATGAAACACGACAATATTGGCAGGCTCGAGTTTGTAGAAATGCGCGGCCTCTGACACTGCTCGTCCCGACTCGTTCATATAGGTGCCAGGCAGCAGCAAGAGCACGCGCTCGTTTGCAATGTTGCCTTCCACTGCCACACCCTGAAAGCGCCGGCGCCATGGCGAGATCTCATGGCGGCGGGCAATCGCCTGCACCGCCATGAAACCGATATTGTGGCGGTTGCCCGCGTGCCTGGGACCGGGATTGCCGAGACCGACGAAAAGCAGCATGGCGTCAACGGCGCTGTCTTAGAGTTTACGCATGATTTTTCCGAAAATCGGTACCCCGTTTTCCGGAATCACGCGCATTGCCGGTTACGCAAACGCTGACGATGAGGCTTATGCCCCTCACTTCTTGTCGGACTTCGGCGCAGCACCTGCAGCAGGCGCAGCACCCGCGGCCGGCGCGCCACCAGGCGCAGCGGCGCCGGGAGCAGCACCAGGC
>JBATYN010000133.1:0-2178 GCA_049674125.1 Pseudolabrys sp.
AAGCTGAGGAGGGCGGTACGCCGTTGCAGAACCAACAATTGTCGTCGCATTCGTGAAATCCTGGTCAGTCATCGCTCCCCGATCCGCTTCTTTGCAACGGCGGGCGGTCAATACCTACCAGAAATCATTGCCGTCCGGTTGAGCGAACAGCCTAGCGAGAATTAGCTTTTCGAGGCAATGTGTTGGCGTCGATTTTGTTTGGTGTCGATTTGAACATGGCTCGGTGATTTTGGGGTAGTTTTCCCGATTTTTCCTGATCGGGGATCGACGCCGTGAACTTTGGCCGGACGCTTTTTTCGCAGGTCATGGATTTCGTGCCATGGACGAGTTTTGAGCGGATTGTCGCGCGCTACGGTGGGGATGTCCGGGTCCGCAGTCTTCGATGCAGCGAACAATTTCGAGTGATGGCCTTCGCGCAGATGACGTATCGGGAGAGCTTGCGCGATATCGAGGCGTGCCTTGGAACGCAACCATCAAAGTTATACGGCATGGGGCTGCGAGAACCTATCGCGCGCTCGACCTTGGCCGACGCCAACGAAGTGCGCGACTGGCGCATATGGGCTGATATTGCCGCTGTCCTAATCCGCCGCGCGCGCAAGCTCTATGTTCATGATGACATCGGGCTTGATCTGGCCAATACAGTTTACGCGCTCGATAGCACGACAATCGATCTGTGCCTTTCGCTGTTTGCGTGGGCCCATTTTCGTTCGACCAAGGCGGCGGTCAAGCTGCATACGCTCCTTGATCTGCGTGGCCCCATTCCCAGCTTCATCCACATTTCTGACGGTAAAATGGGCGATGCGCTGGCATTGGATCTGATCGTGCCGGAAGCTGGGGCCATTTACGTGATGGATCGCGGCTATGTTGATTTTAGAAGGCTGTGTACCCTGCATCAAGCTGGAGCTTTCTTCGTCACGCGCGCCAAACGCAATATGAAGTATCACCGCGTTTATTCTAATACCGTCGACAAAACGACGGGCGTCGGCGCCGATCAAAGCATCGCGCTCGACGGGTTCTATACCAGGCGGGACTATCCTCAGCATTTGCGGCGTATTCGCTTTTGCGATCCGCAAACTGGAAAGCGGCTCGTATTTCTGACGAACAATTTTGCATTGCCCGCCGCCGTCATTGCCGCGCTTTACAAGCAGCGTTGGCAGGTCGAACTGTTCTTCAAATGGATCAAACAAAACTTGCACATCCGTCACTTCTATGGCACCTCCGAAAACGCCGTGAAAACGCAAATCTGGACGGCGGTGTGCGTCTATGTGCTGGCAGCGATCATCAAGAATGAATTGGCGCTGGATATTTCCCTCTACACATTTCTACAGATCTTATCCGTCCACTCATTCGAAAAAATCCAGCTCTCATGCGCTTTCCTGGGCGTCGACCCCAGCAACCTTCCGCCGTCATCGCCTAACCAATTGAATTTGTTCGGTACTTAACCGGACAGTACTGATATAGGACCGCAAAAATGCTTCGTACTCCCGAAATGCCACGTCATGTCGGCCATCCGCTTTGGCAAGCTCGCCCGCCAGTACATAGGCGGATGTCATGGCAAGCGCGGAGCCTTGCCCGGCTAGCAAGGAAACGCAGAAGGCGGCGTCACCAACGAGGACGACCCGGCCTCGTGACCAGCTCGGCATCCGGATTTGGCTGACTCTGTCGAAATAGAGTTCCTGCGTGCCTTCCAGTTCATCGAGAATGTGCTGGCATTCCCACTTGTCATCGGCGTAAAGGGCGCGAAGCAGCTCCTTCTGGCCGTCGAGCGTGTCTGGCAAGGCATCGTTGCCGGTCGCAAAGACGAACAGAAACAGTGTCCGATTTTCACGCATGGGGAATCGCCCGAGCGACCGCCCTGGACGGCTATACATCACGTACACATCCTCGTCGCGCGGTCGGTACCCGGCCACCTCGAATGCCGCGAACTCATAGCCGAGGTTTTTCTCGAATTGATGCTGCGGTCCGAATGCGATTCTGCGAACCTGTGAATGCAGGCCATCGGCGCCGACCACGAGATCGAATTGGCGCGCGGCCCCGTGTCTGAATTCCACGCCCACACCATCTTCCCGGTTTTCAAGGCTGACAATCTCGTTGTCGAACATTACTTCTGAAGTGCCGGCGGCTTTGTCGAAAAGCAGGTGTAAGAGTTCGCTCCGCCCCAGCGTCACATAACGACCG
>JBATYN010000134.1:0-2152 GCA_049674125.1 Pseudolabrys sp.
CGATTACATTCACCCCGCTGCGGATGATGACACCCTCACGCTCCAGCCGGTCGAGCACGACTGCTGCGCATTCCGGATCGTCTTTGGAGAGCGGTTGTCCCGCTTCAAGCACGGTCACCGAGCTTCCCACACGACGAAACGCCTGCGCCAATTCCAGACCGGAAGGCCCAGCACCAACGATAATAAGATGCGCGGGTCTTTCCTTGAGATCAAAAATCGACTCGTTGGTGAGATAAGGGCCGCTATCGATTCCAGGAATTTGCGGCACGGCCGGCCTCGACCCCGTTGCGATAACGAAACGGCGCGCACGGATTTCGATGTCGCCCGCCAGAACCGTTTTGCGATTCTTGAACCTCGCATGCTCCCGGATGACCCGGACCCCGAGCCCGGCGAAACGCTCAACCGAATCCGTCGGCGCGACCGCCGCGATGACGGATTGGACATAGTCATGCACCTTTGTGAAATCGATGACGCCTTGCGCAACCACGCCGAATTCATTGTCGCTTCGTATCGCCTCGGCGCGCCTTGCCGCCGCCAGCATTGCTTTCGATGGGATACAGCCCGTGTTGAGACAATCGCCGCCCATCTTGTGGCGCTCAATCAGCACCGTCGGCACGCCGAACGCGGCCGCCGCCGCGGCGACTGACAGGCCGCCCGGGCCTCCGCCGATCACACAAAGATCGGGTGTGAGTATTTCCACCATGCCGCAGTAACTCTTGTTCGCAAATTACAACGTCCGTATCACATGGCGGCGCGCGATCGCGTACGCCAATGCTTCAGTACGACTGGCATTAACGAAAGCAGACCGACCGCGGCAAGCGCGGCGATCAGTTGTGGCGTGAGGACATCCATTGTATCGAACGCGATGCGGCAACCGGATCCACCGGCTGCGATGCATTGATGATACGAATTCTCCTGCGCGGCGATGACACTATCGAGACCCGTCCCGGCCATCGCAAAGACGATGGCTCCCGGGATGACCCCGAGCGCGGTCGCGGCAACGAACGGCGCAAGCCTCACACCCGCAAAAGCCGGCACCAGATTGACCAGGAAGAATGGAAACGCGGGTACCAGCCGCAGAAAGAGAAGATAGCTAAACGCATCGTCGCGGAATTCCTTGGCGAGTTGTTTGGCGCGCGGGCCGGCCAAACGAAGCAACGGCTCGCCCAAAGCCGTACGCGCCACAAGGAAGATGAGCGTTGCGCCGAGAGTTGCGCCAATCACCGCCGCCGAAGCGCCAATCACGATGCCGAACAAAAATCCGCCTGCAACGGTCAGGAACGTCGCTCCAGGCAGCGATAGTGCGACGGCCCCGATATAAAGACCAATATAGGCGAGCAAGGCCAGCCAATGGTGTTCGGAAACAAATGTATCGATGGTGGCGCGATGCCGAACCAGAGCTTCGAGCGAAATGCCGCCTTCACCGACAGCGAGGTAAGCTATGCCAGCAAGCACGATGACCAGGCCCAACGGCAACAGCCGGCGAGCAAGACCGCGCGGTTGGGAGGCTAGGGGCGGCTTGGCGGACATTCACGATTTATACACGAGGCGCAGTCCGGAACGGGCTAACATCACTGCCTTGTGAGGCTTTTAGGCGTCGAGTGGCCCGCTGGCATGCGGTCGCATTGACGGGCTAAAGCCCCTCCCTTATAAGCCGCGCAAATCGTATGCCGGCCCGAAAGAGTTCGGGTTTCTTGGCGTTTTGAGGACGGCGTCCTCCTTTCCACGGCGCCACCAGCGGAGAAACTGAAACGTGAAGCGGACCTATCAACCGAGCAAGCTCGTACGCAAGCGCCGTCACGGTTTCCGCTCGCGTATGGCGACCAAGGGCGGACGCAAGGTCTTGTCGGCGCGCCGGGGGCGCGGACGCAAGCGGCTGTCCGCCTGACGGCGGCGAAGAAGCCGCGCATTGCTTCCATGGAACGACTGAGGCAACGGGCGCATTTTTTGGCGGCGGCATCCGGGACCAAGGCACCGGGGCCGGCGTTCGTGCTTCAGGCTCGCAACCGCCGCGATGACGGGCCGGCGCGGTTCGGCTTTACGGTATCGAAGAAAGTTGGCAATGCCGTCGAGCGCAACCGGGTCCGACGCCGCTTGCGAGAAATTGTGCGGCTCTCAGCCGCAACCCGGCTTCGCGCCGGACATGATTATG
>JBATYN010000135.1:0-8402 GCA_049674125.1 Pseudolabrys sp.
GCCTTCAAAGGATCGTTTGCTCCGTTCGGCCCAATGCAGCGAGAGCCGCATCGCACGCGAGATTTCCTCGCGCGACGCCGGCAGCTTCAGACACTCGTCGAGCTGCATGGATATATCGGCGCCAAGCAGCGCCTGGATCTCGATCGCCCGTTCCGGCGTAAGCTCGACCATTGCTCCATCAAGGTGAGAGCGGAAGGTGACGCCCTTCTCATCAAGCTTGCGAAGCTCCGAAAGCGACATTACTTGGAAGCCCCCTGAGTCCGTCAGGATCGGCAGCGGCCAGTTCATGAATCTATGCAGCCCGCCAAGCGCCGAAATGCGTTCGGCACTGGGCCGAAGCATCAGATGGTAGGTGTTGCCCAGCACGATCTCCGCACCAGTCGCGCGCACGTCATCCGGCATCAGGCCCTTGACGGTTGCCTGCGTTCCGACAGGCATAAAGGCCGGGGTCCGCACCCTCCCATGGGGCGTGACAAATTCGCCGCAGCGCGCCGCGCCGTCGGTGGCCTTGAGGTGAAAGCTGAACGGACCGCTCATTGCCGGGAAGGATAAAGCAGACAGGCATCGCCATAGGAATAGAAGCGATAACCGGCCTTAATCGCATGGGCATAGGCGTGTTGCATCGTGTCGAGCCCGCTAAAGGCCGCCACCAGCATGAATAAAGTTGAGCGCGGCAGATGGAAATTGGTGAGCATCAGATCGACGGCTGTAAATTTGTAGCCGGGCGTGATGAAAACTGATGTGTCACCGGAAAAGGCCTGCACCGTGCCGTCCTCACGTGCTGCGCTTTCCAGCAAACGCAGCGCAGTTGAGCCTACGGCCACGATCCGGCCGCCCTTCGCGCGCGTCAAATTGAGCGCCTGCGCCACCTCATCCGAAACGCTCCCGAATTCCGCGTACATTCTGTGGCCCTCGGTGTCGTCGGCTTTGACGGGCAGGAATGTGCCGGCCCCCACGTGCAAGGTCACCTTGTGGAGCCCAATTCCGCGCTCGCGAAGCTTCGCAGCAAGGCCTTCAGTGAAATGAAGCCCGGCGGTTGGCGCCGCAACCGATCCTTCGTCGCAAGCAAAGAGCGTCTGATAGTCCGTCCGGTCCTGGTCATCAGGAGCCCGGCGCGAGGCAATATAGGGGGGCAAAGGCATTTCGCCGCGTTCGGCTATCGCTTGATCCAAAATCGGCCCATGAAAGTAAAATGAAAGGGTTACCTCCCCTCCTTCATCTTTATGTGAAACTTGAGCATCCAATTCGGCCAGAAAACAAACCCGCCCCTCGTTTCCGAACCGAAGGGTATCCCCGACTTGCACCTTTTTGGCACCGAGAATGAAAGCGCGCCAGCGGGACTCATCCAGCCGCTTGTGAAGCGTTGCTTCGATTGTGGGCTCTACCTCTCCGCGGCCGATACGCCGGCCTCTGAGCCGCCCCGCGATGACCTTGCTGTCATTGACCACCAGGCAATCACCCCGCCTCAGCAGTTCCGGAAGGTCGCGAATGGCACGATCTTCGAGCACGAGGGTCCCACCCGGCTTCACCACCAAAAGCCGCGCCGCATCGCGTGGGCTCGCCGGCCGCAGCGCTATGCGCTCAGGCGGCAGATCAAAGTCGAAGAGATCAGTGCGCATTTGAAATCATCATTCCGGGGCGCGTGCGCTGCACGCGAACCCGGAATCCAGAACCCTGTTTCTGTGCTTGTATCTGGATTCCGAGTCCGCCGCCGCGCGGCGTCCCGGAATGACGGGTGCCCTCACGCCCCCATCGTCGCTTTCACAATTTTGTCGGGATTGCTCACCGGCTCGCCGCGCTTGATTTTATCGACGTTCTCCATGCCCTCAATAACCTTGCCCCAGACCGTGTACTGGTTGTCGAGGAAGCCAGCATCGTCGAAGCAAATGAAGAACTGGCTGTCTCCTGAATCCGGACTGCTGGCGCGCGCCATCGACACCGTGCCGCGCACGTGCGGCTCGCGGTTAAACTCGGCTTTCAACTTTTTGCCCGAGCCGCCGGTCCCCGTCCCATGCGGGCAGCCGGTTTGCGCCATGAACCCGTCGATAACACGGTGGAAAACGATACCGTCGTAGAAGCCGTCTTTGACCAGCTCCTTGATGCGCGTGACGTGGCCCGGCGCGAGATCCGGGCGCATCTCAATCACAACATTGCCCTTGGTCGTCTCAAGAGTCAGCGTATTTTCCGGCTTGGCCATGTTGAATGCTCCGCTTGTCTGAGGGTGCGTTCGTCGACAAATTGGATTGCAAAAATGCGCCCGGCGACGGCGTTGCCGAGTGCATCGCTGAAGGGAAGGTGCGCACAGCGCACCAGCGCGGCCGCCACCGCCATGCGGTAGGCCAACTGTTGCTCCGGCGAAATGCCGAGGGTTTCGAACGAAATGTGGGGCTTTTCGAAGATATCGCCGGCGCGCGTATAAGCAAATTGCACGGTGATGCGCATGCCCGGGAATGCCTTGTCCAGGCTCGGCGGTCGATAGCAGCGGCGTAATGCAGTAAAAATGTCATTGAGCGTATTCAATTCGCGCGCTGGTTTTTGCGGCCGCGCATTCCGCAGCAATTCACTTTGCGCCAACCAAAGAAAATCCGTCGTTGCAGACGCCAGCGGTGGACAAGCAGCGTCCGTGGCCACCAGGGCGACAACGCCGAGGAGCGCACAAACCGGCCGCATGACATCCCCCGCTATTTGGTGTCGGCGGCGACTTGCATTTTCACGATCTTGTCGGGATCGGTGACCGAGCCGTTCTGTTCGGCCGCGCCCTTCTTGATCTTGTCGACTACGTCCATCCCCGACACCACTTCGCCGACCACCGTATATTGGCCGTTCAAGCCGGAATTGGTGCCGAACATGATAAAGAATTGCGAATTGGCCGAGTTTGGATCGGATGAGCGCGCCATGCCGACAATGCCGCGCACGAAAGGTACCTGCGAGAATTCGGATTTCAGCGGCGGATATTTCGAGCCGCCGGTACCGTTACCGAATTGTCCGTCGCCAGTCTGCGCCATGAAGCCGGCAATGACGCGATGAAACGGCACATTGTTATAGAAGCCTTCGCGGCTGAGCAGCTTGATGCGCTCGGCGTGCTTGGGCGCGATATCGTTGCGCAGCTTGATGACGATGCGGCCACCTTTGGTGTCGAGCAGAATGGTGTTCTGCGGATCGAGACCGGCCGGCAGTTTCGGCGCCTGCGCCGACGCAGGGCTGACGCAAACGAGTGCGCATACGACGGCGAGAATGCGGATCATGGAAGCTCCTAACTAACGGGAAAATTTCTTTTTCAGGCGCGCGGCGACAGACGCGGGCACAAAAGGAGAGATGTCGCCGCCCATCCCCGCGATCTGCCGCACCAATGTGGCAGTGATCGGGCGTGCCATCGGTGAGGCCGGCAGAAATACACTCTGCATTTCCGGCGCCATCGCCGCGTTCATGCCTGCCATCTGCATCTCGTAGTTAAAATCAGTACTGTCGCGGAGACCGCGGACCAGCAGCGTCGCGTTTGCCTTGCGCGCGGCCTCTATCACCAGGCCGGAAAATGTAACGCAGGAGAGTTCGCATTTGGCCGCGCTCGCCAGAGGACCGCAGACCTCTTGAATCATGGCGAGGCGATCTTCAGCCGAAAAGAGCGGTGCCTTGCCTGGATTGACACCGACCGCAATCACGAGCCGGTCGGCAAGGCGGACCGCATGGCGCACCACGTCGAGATGACCATTGGTGACCGGATCAAATGACCCCGCATAAAGGGCGACTCTCGGCATGGCCCGGGGTCTAACCCGCCCCTTTGGGCCCTGCAAGGCCGACCCTTTTGGGTTTGAACCTTTTTCCCCGGCCGGACGACCCACTCTTGAGGGGTGGAAATACGCTGTTTTGTGACTCCAGTCACAGCAGCAGAACTGACCCCCTCTTATCGTCTTTAGGATAGAGAGCGAATGCTCCGGCTGATGCCTAACAGGGGATTGTCATGTTGAAATCACTCGCCGCCGTCATGGTCGCCGCTACGATTGCTGCCGTGATCACAGTTTTTTCGGCACCCGCCTCCGATGTCGTCGCCAGCCCATTGCCGCAACCGGCTGCGGACGCGATCACGGCTTGCAAACAGCGGCCCTGGCCCTACCTCAATTGCGTCGGCACCGAATTCGGCAATCCGCACGTCCGCCTGATCAGCATCGATCGAACGGCCCAATAGTCGCCCTTACCCGCCGCCGACGCCGGCGCTAGTGTTGCTCCTGAGGAATGGTGCCTCAGGGGAAGAACTATGCGCCGGGTTGCACTCGCCGCCGCCGCGCTGCTTTTGGCGGCTCCAGCTCTCGCACAGGACTATCCCAATCGGCCGATCCGCATCATCGTGCCGACGCCCGCCGGCGGGCCGGTCGACGTAATGGCGCGAGTATTGGCTAACGCTCTGCCGACCGTGCTCGGTCAGAACGTGTTCATCGAGAACAAACCCGGTGCCGGCAATACCATCGGTTCACGCCAGGCGGCAGCAGCCGACCCCGACGGTTACACGTTGATGGTCTCCGCCGCGAGCGGCCTCATCATGAGTCCGATGATCGTAAAGAGCGCCGGATACGATGCGTCGAGTTTTGCGCCGATCGCGCTGGTCGCCGAAACTCCACAAGTCCTCGTGATCAACCCGCAGTTGCCGTTCAAATCCGTCGCTGATCTCGTTGCCTTTGCCAAAGCCAATCCCGGCAAGCTCAACTATTCGACCGGCGGCGTCGGCACCTTGCCGCACCTCAATGCCGAACTGTTCAAATCGGTGAGCGGCGCCAACATTGTGCATGTGCCTTACAAAGGCGGCGGCCCTTCTCTCACCGCCGTCGTGGCAGGCGAAGTGCAAATGACCTTTGATACGGTGAGTACGTCGTTGCAATTGATCCAGGATGGTCGATTGCGGGCTCTCGCGATCGTAGGGCCAAAACGTGCACCGGAATTACCTGACGTGCCGGCCATGCCCGAGATCGGATTTCCCGCCGTGACCAGCGGCGCGTGGACTGCATTGCTGGCGCCGCGCGATACGCCGCCGGCAATTATCGCCAAGCTCAACGCTGCGACCAACGCGGCACTCAAAGGCAACGTGATGAAAAACGCACTCGCCAAACTCGGCGCACAACCCCGTGGCGGCACACCGCAGGATCTCACGGATCACATTCAACGAGAGATTACGAAGTGGAAGCCGATCGTGACGGCACTCGACCTGAAAGTCGATTGATCGGTGCAAACTCTATTCGTCCGCTTCCTCGCTCAGACGCTCGACCGACACGACACGTTCGTCGTCTGCCGTATTGAGCACGATCACACCCTGTGTCGATCTCCCGGCAATGCGAATGCCGGCGACCGGCGTTCGGATCAGCTTTCCAGCATCGGTGACCATCATGATTTGGTCGGATTCCTCGACCGGGAATGACGCCACCAGCCTTCCGGTCTTTCCCCGAATTTTTTTCGCACCCTTTTTGCCGTCAAGGATCGACATCGCGACGATTCCCTTGCCGCCCCGATTCGTAATTCGATATTCGTATGACGAGCTGCGCTTGCCGTAGCCCTTTTCTGAAATCGTCAACACAAACTGTTCAGCCGCCGACAGCTCGACATAGCGCTTCTCGCCAAGCTCGATCGAGCCGGCAGCTTCTTCGACATCGGAATCCTCGTCCGCTTCGACGACTTCCTCGTCGCCGCCGCGACGAACAGCGCTTGCACGCTTGAGATAGGCGACGCGCTCCTCCGAAGAGGCATCGGTATGAGTAAGGATGGCCATCGAGATGACCTTATCGCCTTCGGCAAGACTGATGCCGCGCACACCGAGAGAGTCGCGTCCGGAGAACACCCGCACATCCGGCACCGCAAAGCGAATACACTGCCCACCTTGTGCGGTGAGAAGGACGTCGTCCTTCTCGGTACAGATGTGGACGTCGACGATCGCGTTCCCGTCTTTCAGCTTCATGGCAATGATGCCGGACGGACGCACATCGACAAAATCGGACAATTTGTTGCGGCGAACGGTGCCGCTGGTGGTCGCAAACATGACGTCAAGCGCCGCCCACGACGCCTCGTCCTCGGGCAGCGGCATGATAGTGGTGATTGTTTCGCCCTGTTGCAGCGGTAAAATATTGATGAGGGCCTTGCCGCGCGCTTGTGGCGCCGAGATCGGCAGTCGCCAGACCTTCTCTTTGTAAACTTTGCCGCGCGAAGAGAAATACAGAACGGGCGCGTGCGTTGACGCAACGAACAGCCGCGAAACGAAATCCTCCTCACGCACCTGCATGCCACCACGACCTTTGCCGCCGCGCCGCTGCGCGCGATAGGTCGAGAGTGGCACTCGCTTGATGTAGCCCTGGTGCGAGACGGTGACGACCATTTCCTCGCGCGTGATCAGGTCTTCCTCGTCCACCTGTCCCGTCGCTTCAGCAAACACAGTCCGGCGCGGTGTGGCGAATTCCTTCTTCACCTCCCCGAGCTCACGCTTGATGATTGACTGGATGCGCGCGCGGGAGCGCAGGATCTCGAGATAATCGGCAATTTCAGTCGCAAGCTTATCCAGCTCTTCCTTGATTTCGTCGCGGCCGAGCGCGGTGAGCCGTTGCAGCCGCAAATCCAAAATCGCTTTCGCCTGCTCGACCGAAAGTCGCGCGGTACCTTTCGAACTTACTTTGTGGCGCGGGTCGTCGATTAATTCGATCAACGTCGCCGCCGTGGTCGCCGGCCATTCGCGCTTCATCAAGCCTTCGCGAGCTTCGTTCGGATCCTTGGCCGAGCGGATGAGCTTTATGACCTCGTCGATGTTGGCAACCGCGATCGCAAGGCCGACCAGGATATGGGCACGGTCACGTGCCTTGCCGAGCAGATGCTTGGTACGCCTCGACACGACTTCTTCGCGGAACGCGATGAAGGCCGCCAGCATGTCCTTCAGCGTCATCACGAGCGGGCGTCCGCCGTCCAGTGCAACCATGTTGCAGCCGAACGAAGATTGCAGCGGCGTGAACCGATAGAGCTGGTTGAGGACGACGTCAGGGACGGCCTCGCGCTTGAGCTCGACGACGACGCGATAGCCCTGCCGGTCACTCTCGTCGCGCAGGTCAGCAACGCCGTCGATTTTCTTTTCGCGCACCAATTCGGCGATGCGTTCGACCATCGAAGCCTTGTTCACCTGGTACGGTATTTCCGTGATGATGAAGGCTTCGCGTTCCTTGCGAACGGTCTCGATCTCGACCTTGCCGCGCATGACAACGGAGCCGCGCCCTTCCTTGTAGGCCGAGCGAATTCCATCACGGCCAAGGATGATGCCACCGGTCGGGAAATCAGGGCCGGGTACAATCTTGATCAGGTCGTCAATGGTGAGTGCCGGGTTATCGATCAGCGCAACCGCGGCATCGATGACTTCGCCGAGATTGTGCGGCGGGATATTGGTAGCCATACCGACCGCGATGCCGCCCGCGCCGTTGACCAGCAAATTCGGAAAACGCGCCGGCAATACCACCGGCTCTTTTTCGTTGCCGTCATAGTTGTCCTGGAAGTCGACGGTGTCCTTATCGATGTCGTCGATCAACGACATCGCTGGTTGCGCCAACCGGCATTCGGTGTAGCGCATGGCCGCCGGTGGATCTCCATCCACCGAACCGAAATTGCCCTGCCCGTCGATCAGCATCAGGCGCATGGAGAAATCCTGTGCCATGCGCACCAACGCGTCGTAAATCGCCTGGTCGCCGTGCGGGTGATATTTGCCCATCACGTCGCCGACGACACGCGCCGATTTAACGTATTTCTTGTCGGGCGTGTGGCCCTGTTCGTGCATCGAGTGGAGAATTCGGCGATGCACCGGCTTGAGGCCGTCGCGCACGTCCGGCAATGCACGCGACACGATCACGCTCATGGCGTAATCGAGATAGCTGCGCTTCATTTCCTCGGTGATCGAAACCGGACGCACGTCGGAAGGTGTTGCGTCCCCCGGTTTCGGAGGTTCGGTATCGGCCAAGACGACGTCCTGCGTGGAGTTTTGACTGCGATTTTTTTAACTGATTCAGGGTTGGTTGGCCACCCGAAAGACACCCATATACAGGTTAATATCCTCATTTGATTCAATATGTTAGGGGACGTCGGCGGGCGGCGTTGGCATACCATTTTAGCGCACAAAAATGCCTTCAAATCGGCTCCGCCTGCACGACGTTTGCACCGCTTACGTGGGGTGAGTGGAGGCTGTGATACGGTGAGCGGCATTCATGCCGATCGAGTTTTTGATCTCCGCTTTTGTCACCTTGGCCGTCGTGGTCGACCCCATCGGCCTCGTGCCCTCGTATCTGGCCGTCACTCAGGGCCTGCCCAAGAGCGCGCGGCGCAGCGTTGCGTGGCGCGCCGCGCTGATCGCGGGGCTCATCCTCGCCGGCAGCGCGCTGATCGGGGACTGGTTATTG
>JBATYN010000136.1:0-3699 GCA_049674125.1 Pseudolabrys sp.
GCGCACATTGAGATCGATCATTTGCAGTTGTTCGCCGTGATCGCGCTCGCTCGCCAAGCCAACCAATCCGAACCCGGCGTTGTTGACGACAAATTGCGGCTCGGCCCCCTGCGCCGCCAGGACTTCGCCGATCTGTCGCGCCGCACCAGGTTTCAAAAGGTCTGCCGGAATCACGATTGGCTGTTTCGCGCCGGTCGCCGCGATCTCATCAGCCAGCGAACGCAAACGATCTTCTCGCCGCGCAACCAGCGCCAACTCGTGACCACGACTGGCAAACACGCGCGCCAGGGCTACGCCGATTCCCGCCGACGCTCCCGTAATCACCGTCACTGGCCGCATACCGGTCATAGCGCATAGCTCCTCATGCAATCGGCCGCCCGACGTCCTGGGCGGCCGATCATACCTTAAGAGGCCCCGTCTCAGGCGACTTTAGGATCGAGCCCCTCCAGCGAACGCCGCGCCGGCTCCACACCCCAGAAATAGATCGCGATGATCTGCACCACCAGCAAGCCAATCATCAGCCAGACCACACCCGGCAGCTGGTAGTTCACCATCAGAAAGCCGACAACAAACGGAGAAACCACCGTCGCGCCGCGACCCAATGTATTGCAGATTCCGTTGGCCCGCAGGCGGATTTCGGTCGGGAAAAGCTCGGGCGTGTAGACCCCGAACAGAATCGCGGTCTGGATATAGATCGCGACGATCAATATGAAGCCAACGCTCAACACAATGACCGGGTCGGACGCCGCATTAAAGTGCGCGTAGACCCAGCCGGAAGCGATCGTCAGGACAGAGGCGCCAATGATGCTCCAGCGTCGCCCAACGAAATCGGACAAGAAGGCGCCACACGCACAGCCAACCAACGATGCGCCCGCCAGTACCACCGTGTAACCAAGCGAGTTAGCAATCGTGAGGCCTTGTCGCAAGAAAAATTGCGGCAGGAAAATCACGAATCCGAAGATCAGCGTGTTGATCGTGATCAGAACCCAGCATCCGACCAACAACCTTTGCAGGATTGGCGGCTTGAACATCGAAGCGGCCGTAAGTTGAGGTGTCGCAGCAGTCATCACCGGAGCAGGCAGCGAACCGGCCGTGGCGGCCACTTCCTTTTCGATGGTCTGCATGAGCGCTTCTGCTTCGGCGGTGCGGCCCTGCGCTTCCAGCCAGCGTGGCGACTCCGGCAAGTTTTTGCGCAGATACCAGACGATCAACGAGCCGATACCGGCGATGATGAACATCGGCCGCCAGCCCCAGGTTGGGATGATCAGGTAACTCAGGATCGCGGTGGCCGGAAATCCTGCAACAACCAAAAACGCCATGAAGGACAGCCAGCGACCGCGCGATTTCGGCGGAACGAATTCGGTCAGTGTCGAATAGCCGACGACAATTTCTGCGCCGAGACCGAGTCCTTGCACAAAACGGCATGCAATAAGCTGCGGCATATCCTGCGCAAAAGCGGCCGCAAGGGAAGCGAGCCCGAACACCAGGAGGTTGATCTGATAAGTGAACCGCCGTCCGAACCTGTCGCCGACGAATCCGGTGATCAGTGAACCGAGCGTCATTCCGACGAAGGTCAAGGAGAGAAATTGCAGGTTCTGCGGAAGCGTCGAGAATTTGGTCTGGATCGTCGAGGCAAGCACGCCGCCCGCAACATAAAGATCGTAGCCGTCGAAAAACATGCCGGCGCCGACAAGCCAGAATATCCGATAATGAAAAGACGAAATCGGGAGCCGGTCGAGACGCGCGCCGGCGTTCACTGCGGTAGCCATTGGTTCCTCCCCTCTGGACCGATTGTGACCGGTCTGCGCCGGTTCGCGCGAATGGTAAGCGATACAGCGCAAGGGCGCTATGGCCCTCGGGCACGACCCGCGATTTTTTCGCAGCGTCTGTCGATAACAATCGGTTCGGGGAATTAGTCCAAGCGCACGGCAATGTTGCCTGCGAATTTGCTATCGCGACGCCTATTGAACGGCTTTGCCCTTGCGATAGCTTTCCTCGAGGAGCCGCAGGTTGTTCAGTACGTATTTGTTGGTTGGGTCTTTGCGTTGGGCGGCAGCGAGTGTGGCATGTGCCCGTTTGTAGTCGCCGCGCAGCATGTATGAGTAGCCCTGGTTGTTGAGAATCTCAACGGTCGGCCCAAGAATGCCGACGGCCTGCGAATAGGCCCGGTCAGCGAGATCAAATCGGCGCAAGCGGTCATACGAAGCCGCAAGGCCGAGCCACGCTTCAGCGTCGCGTGGATGCGTTTCGACCGCCTTGCGGAAATGCTTTTCGGCAAGGCCGAAGTCGTTGGCGCGATAGTGCTTCTTGCCGAGACTCAATTCATCGTATGGATCGCTGCCGAGTAAACCTTTTTCGGTTTCTGGCGGTACGCCCAGGGGCGGAGGCACCGTGCCAGTGGTCTCCTCAACTGTACGCCGCGGCGTCGACGCGTCGGCGGGCTCCCGTCCCGTAGACGGATCGGCAGACGCCTGCGCCGCCGATGCGTCGGCGTTCGGCGACTTCGAACTGAGCAAATTTGAAAAACCGGTGGATGTGCTGCACCCCGCCAGCCACAAGGCGGCAGTAATGACAATCAATCCTCGGGCAATTCCAATAAGCATGCCAACGCCTTGCGGAGTCACCCGGTAACGGGACGCCGTCAGGCTAGGTGAGGATGGTTAACAAATCTTCACTTTGTCGGCCTTTCGGGGGATGTAGCCCTGAAATAACACCGCAAACGCACTCATTGTCAGAAAAAGTGCCCAACATGCAGCCGGACGATGACCGGCAGCAGAATAACCACGAACAGCACGGGAAAGATGCACACCATCATCGGCACCGCCAACTTGGCAGGCAGCGCATAGGCTTTTTCCTCGGCGCGTGAGAGCCTTTTGTGCCGCATATCGTCGCTATACACGCGCATCGCGTCGGTAATGCTCGAGCCGAGATCGATTGACTGGTTGATCAATGTCGCGAATGCGCGCCCCTCTTCGAGCGCAAGGCGATCAGCAAAATGTTCAAGCGCATCCTTGAGCGGCCGCCCCGCACGGATCTCAAGGTTGGTCAAATGGATATTGGCACTCAGCGAAGGATAGCTCTGGCCAAGCTCCCGCCCCACGCGCTCGAGCGAGGCCTCCATCGACAAGCCCGAATCAGCGCACACAACGAGCAGATCCATGAAATCGGGAAAGCCAGATTGATGCTCAAGTTTGCGCTTGGAAATCCGACGGTCGATATACATGCTCGGGCCGACATAGCCCGCGAGGCCGCCGGCAATCACCATCAGCCACAACATTGAATTGCTCGTCTGCTTCACGAGCGGCAAGAAAATGAACATGGCGATAGCCAGGCCGATCGCTAAAGCGGTCCGTCCGATGAAGAAGTATGCGACTCCGCGCGGATCGTAGATGCCGGCTTGTACCAAGCGGCGGCGCAACACCTTCATGTTCTCTTCGTTGGCCGTTGAATAGTGCTTGGTGGTATATTCGAGAAGCTTTGTGACGGCCTTCGCGCTGGAATTCTGCAGCGAGCGTCCGTGGCGTTCTTCATCGTTCATGATGCGCGATGTGCGTTTCCTGACTGCGCCGCGCACGCGCACGGCCACCATCAGCGAAAAGGCCAACATGCCGGCCGCAAGAAAAACCAGCAGCGCCAAAAACATGGTGTTGCTGTCGTTGAACAAGCTGCCAAAAACGCTGAGTACCATATCCATGGTTC
>JBATYN010000137.1:0-3040 GCA_049674125.1 Pseudolabrys sp.
GGATAGGAACGTCCTGAACCAGCCAATCCTTGAGCGACCGGCTGACCGGCACCCCGTCACGCGCGTAAGTGATCGCTGCTTCGAACAACTCATTCCATGGAAGGCGCCCAAAGCGTTCATGCGCCAGCCGCCAACCGTCTATCGCGCCGGGCACTGTCAATATACTGAGAGGACCACGCGCGGGAATCTCGTTGTCCACAGCGTGTGGACGATAGTAATCGAGCGTCGCCGCACGCGCAGCCGGGCCACTGGCATTGATTCCGTGTACACGCCCGCCTGGCTCGGCGATCAGCCAAAATCCATCGCCGCCGAGGCCGGCCATATGGGGATAGGCAACACACAATACGGCATTTGCGGCGATCGCTGCGTCAACTGCGGTGCCTCCGCGTTGAAGGGCGTTCACTCCGGCGCTGCTGGCGAGGTAATGGGGCGTCGCGACGACACCGCTCGGAGCTCGCGTGGAAGGACGGCCGGTTCGCGGACCGTTAGGAGAACTCATGATCGCCTCCATGCTCTGGTGTTGAAGCAAGCCGGTATGGCGAGTAACAGTCCGCAATAGTGCTGAATGTCGCAGTCACGGACATTACGGATCAGGAAGTCCGATCGTCGTACTCCATACCGACGTCTCTGATCGTGTCGGTGGAGTGGTCCATGTAACGCGTCAGGACCGGTAGCAAGCCGCCAGCAACGAGACTTAGGAGACCGATCCACCATATCGCTTCTTTTCCGCCCATCGCACCCCAACTGATGATTGGAAATGCAGCGAACAGCAGCAACAGCGCCAAAGTCTCTGCCTTCAGTTTCTTATCCATGGCGTCCTCCATTTATCGAGCAAAAACAATAAGTGCGATCGTTGCCGCGCCGGTCAAGACAGCGACGAGGACGGTCCACGGCATGGTGGTGCGCAGAACCGCTCCTTCCTGGCCTTTGATACCGGCGATGCTCGTGCCCAGCACGATGTTGGCTGGCGCGATTGCGTTGCCATAGGCACTGCCTGCCGCTTGCGCGGCGATGATTGTCTCTCTGGACATCCCATGCAGCTGAGCCACGCTGCTCTGCACTGCACCGAAAAGCACGTTGGAGGCAGTGCTGCTCGAGGTCATGAAAGCGCCCAGCGCACCGATGATGCTCGAGATGCCGGCGAACACCAATGGCGGCGAAGCTGCAGCGAGACCGTAGGCGAGAGTCAAGACCTGACCGCTGTGATCCAGGACACGGCTCGTCACCAAGAACGCGATCACGGGAACCGAAGCTGGCACGGCGTCGATGAGTAGCGCGGACCAGATACTCTCCGGCTTGTGACGCTCCGCCCACGCGCGATAATAGCCGGCCGCGTTGTACACAAGCCAGACGATGACAGAGGTGATCAGCAGCATCATTCCGGGGTGCGTGAATACGGTGATGGGCGCATAACTTGCGACGGCGACATTCTGCACGCCGAAGCCGGTTTCCACCGCCGGGAATGGCAGTCCGATCCGGAGCTGCGTTAGGATTGAGTTGAGTGATGGAATCAGCAGGACACTGAGAGTCACGGTCGTCAGCACAATGTACGGCAGGAATGACATCGCGAGGCTCATGACCGGGGCAGCCTCTTTCTCGTTCTCTCCGCCGACTTTTGCGGCCACCATGCCCGGCCGTTCGGGAATCTCTTGGACCGGGATCGGCTCACCGTAGCGCTTCCAACGCGACAATGGATAAAGGGCCAGTAGCGCAACGGCTGCGGCCAGGAAGGTCGACAGTTCAGGGCTGATGAGGGCAGCCAATAGCTGGCCAACGCCCAAAATGGTGCCGAGGATCAACACCAGCGGCCAGGCATGGCGAACCGCCGGCCCCTTGCCATACAACCACACGACCAGAAGGCCACCCAGATAGGTCGGGATGAGGATCAGAAGTGCCGACTCGTACGCGGCCCTGACGGCATCTTCCAAATTGGCGACTCGGAGCGTTGCCAGCCAGCCGACACCAAGGGTGCCGAAGAACCTCGCCCAGGCGTGCGCAACGACGCCCATTGCAACGGCTTGGATCGGCTTGACGCCCATGGCGATCAGCAGCGGCACAATCACGGCGACGGGAGCGCCGAAGCCAGCAATGCCCTGCAGGAATGAAGCAAAGACCCAACTCAGCGCAAGAATGATAAACAGATCGTTGCGACTGAATTTGGCGATCCCTCGCCGCAGCGCGTCGTAGGCACCTGCCTGCTTGGTGATCTGATAGAGGAGTAGGGCTGGCCAGATCACATACAGGATGAAGATGGCGTCCCATACACCCTTGGCCCCGGCGACCGCCAACGTGTCCCACGGCGTACGGAACGCAAATAGCGCCACGATGGCAGCGGTAAACATGGCCATCGGCCCAGCTTCTGGAGCGCGCCACTTTAACGGAACGAGAAAGACAAGGAGAGCGACTATTGGCAGTATTGCCAGTATCCAATGCAAGAGATCGACAGGGACTTTTGTCGCCATGTCCTTAGCTCCCTACAGTTCGCGTGTGCTGCCGGAGGAGACAGATTGATTTGATCACAAATCCTGCGCCGTGCCTCGATCGCGGAATGTCACCGAAATTGCCGGCTTCATCAGCCCCGGTCCAACCAACCCCCCTGATAGCCTTTTGCTCGCCCGTAGAGATCGAGCGCCTGAACACTAAAAGAATTCGGATACAGCGAATATTGGACCTCGGCCCAATATTCGTATCGCTTCGAACAGCAAGGAGTTGGGTGGCCGCTTCCGATCAATATGCAACGACGCGAAGGCAATCCCGCTTGGCGAGCGCGCTCATGAGGCATTTCCAGAATGTCCCGTGCCGCAAAATGTCCGCTTTTGGCACAAAGCGGACATGGGCTAGTGCACTGCACATGTCCGCTTTTGGGGGTAAAGCGGTCTAGCGAGGTTCCACGTGAAACGGACCTCAAGTTAAAGTGTAGGTTTAACTTACGGCATCATCAGCCAACTGGTGGGCAATCTTACTTACTTAGGGTGCGGGTGGACTATGGCCCAGCGGCCTAGTGTGGACGACTGATTATCTCCGCGGCGCCCATTAAGCA
>JBATYN010000138.1:0-7758 GCA_049674125.1 Pseudolabrys sp.
CCGCCCGCATCAGCCTGCGCAGTCGCGATCACTAAAAGTCCAAGCGCGCTGCCCGCGCGTAAGAAATTCTTCCAGCCTTGGAGTGGCATTTCGTCGTCCCCCAGAAAATTGCGCTGTCCCACTGCGCTTACCAACCGAAAGAGAGGTTACGCGAGCCGCCGTCATCGTGGCGGTAAATATTCATTGGGTGTGACAAACCTGGAGAAAATTACCGCAGCTGTTGCGGCTATGACACAGCCTTTTGTTGCACTGCGGCAAACTCAGAATCGATGGTCCAGGCCCGTGAAGTCACGCGTGTCGGGATTCATCGTCGTGATGGAGCGTGAGGCCGCTCGCTGGCCCCGACCGGAAGCTGATTTAAACTGCTTCAGGTCCCTTGGCCGCGCGGAAAACAACGCCGATGCGTGCATCCGACCGCCAGATCACGTGGCAGGGCTGTCTGAAGTTATCGTAGTCAATAATCAGTACGAATTCGTCGGGGATACCGATCTGGCTTGCGACTTCCAGGCAGGCCCCGGCGGCCGAAAGATTGCGGACGCGGCAGCTAATGCCGGCAGTGCGATTGAACGCAATGGTTCCGGCTTTTAGGGTGCGACCGCGTTGAGCTTTGCCTCTCTCATCCATGGATGCCTCCGTCGGTACCGGCGATCACGCGACCGCCGCGAGAAACCGCCGCTGGCCCAAGCGTCTGACGGAAACGGCTGTTCGTACCCTAGGTCTGCCTATTTATCGGGCGGTGAAAGTGATCATCAAAAGACGGGAAAAACCGCAAGAAAGTGCTAACCATGCGGGCGCGGGTGACAAGCCACGGATTCTGTTGCCATTTGGGACTGAGCCGCCTCATGCGCCTCCCGCAAAGGAGGGTTGCCCCCTGCCCGCGGCCATGCATGATGGCGCCGACCTTCCAATTTCAAAAACCAACGCTCACGGGAGACATCTGAACATGAAGCTTGTCCGCTTTGGCGCGCCCGGCCGCGAGAAACCCGGCATCATTGGTGACGACGGCAAAATCCGCGACTTGTCGCGTATCGTGAAAGATATCGACGGCGCGATGCTTGTCTCGGGCGGCCTTGCCAAGATCAAGAAGGCAAACCTCAAACGGATGAAGCCCGTTTCGGGCAAGCCACGGCTCGGCCCCTGCATCGGCAACGTGCGTAACTTCATCGCCATCGGTCTGAACTATTCCGACCACGCCGCGGAAGCCGGCATGCCGATCCCGAAAGAGCCAATCATCTTCAACAAAGCGCCGACCTGCGTCTGCGGACCGAACGACGACACCATCATCCCGCGCGAGTCCGGAAAGCTCGACTGGGAGGTTGAGCTCGGCATCGTCATCGGCAAGCGTGCGCGTTATCTCGCCAAGGATAAAGCGAAGGACGCTATCGCCGGCTATTTTCTGTCGAACGACGTCTCCGAGCGCGTGTTCCAGATCGAGCGCAGCGGGGGTCAGTGGAACAAGGGCAAGAGCTGCGAAACGTTCGGGCCGATAGGACCATGGTTCGTCACCAAAGACGAAGTGAAAGATCCGCAAAACCTGGACATGTGGCTCGACGTCAACGGCGAGAAGCGCCAGCGCGGCAACACGAAGACAATGATCTTCGGTTGTGAACACCTGGTTTGGTACTGCTCGCAGTTCTTCGTGATGGAGCCAGGCGACATCATCATCACTGGTACGCCGCCGGGCGTGGGCCTCGGCATGAAACCAACACCGACGTTCCTTAAAGCGGGTGACGTCGTGACGCTCGGGATCGACAAGCTCGGCGAGCAGAAACAAAAAGTGGTGGTAGGAAAATAATGCGCCGTGTGCGCTCCCTATCGTCATCGATGGAAACATTGATCTCGCATCATTCGCAAACAGCGGCAGACTGATGGCAGCATCGTGGTGAACAATCGCCAGCGATAGTCAGCTGGCACACCGTGCTACCGTCAAGCCTGTTTGGAGCGCGTGCGTCGGCGCTTGCCGAATTTGTAACGTATTGCAGCCCCAATCCCCGTCTTCAATCAGCATCGCTCGTCCCGCTTTCGCATCTCGATCGCGTAGCTTTGTACGAATTGGGGAGGGAGACGCATGCCAGAACGCACGGCAATGCTGGCTTCGGCGATGATCACGACAGTGCTGGTCGCTGCTTTATTCGCGCAATCGTCCCGGAGCCTGCGCGCCGAAGAAGAATGCACAAGCAAGCCGAACGCGCCGGCACCGCAAGGCCAGCATTGGTACTACCGGACCGATCATGCAAACAATCGCCAGTGCTGGCGTTTGGGGCTGCAAGGACTTCCCGTCCAGAAAAGCGCACCGCAAACTGAGAAACAATCCGCGGCCGACCCAGCCGCACCATCGGTAGCGCCGCCACGCGTACCGCAGCGTGAAACGACAGGGGCTTCACTTACCGAGATTGGCAAGGACACCAGCGCTTTTGCATCGACCGCGCCGACGCCTTGGCCCGACGCGTCGAAATCGTTGGATGTGCAATCGTTCGTACAGCGAGTGCCGCAGCCGGCGCCAATGGCGGAGCCACAATCTGCCAGCGCAATCGATTCTACCCCGGCAGCCAACCGCCGCGGTTCGGACGACGTGAGCGATCCTTCACCGCCGTTGAATGCCGACGCCTCGGCCAGCGTGAGTGATGCCTTACCCCGGGACACCGGTGCGCGAGAACCACAAACGCGCGCAACCGCGCGGTCAGCTGTCGCGGCGGCGCCAATACAAGCGATCGCCGAAGTCGATCACACCTTCGCTTTGCTCATGGTTGTATTTGCGGTCCTCGCCGTGACCGGCCCCATTCATCACTACACGGAACGGCGCCGTCGGCGCGAGAGCAGCAGTTTTCACGTCCCCGAATGGGCGCGTGTTGTTGCTTTGAACGCGCCCAAACCGCGCGCGCGATTGCCGTTTGCAATGGGAACAAGGACTGGAAAGCGGCTTGCCCCTTCAGAGGTGAGGCTACCTGACCAAACTGAAAAGCTTGCTCAGGTGTTGCAGCAACTTGTGGACCGCATGCAAATGGACCGGCGTCAGGCGGCCGGCACGGTCTCGGCTAGCGGGGGCCACCTCCGGGATCAGATATCACCCGTGCGGCAACAAGCCGGTGCCAGATAAACAACACGACCAAGGCGCCAACGGTAGCACCGATGAAGCCAGCACCTTGGTCCGGGCGGTACCAGCCGATCGCTTGGCCGATCCACGTGGCGAAGAATGCGCCTGCAATTCCAAGGACTGCAGTGAGGATAAAGCCCTGGGGGTTGTTCGGGCCGGGCGACAACATGCGCGCAATTATTCCTGCGACCAAACCGATAAGAATGACCCAGATAATTCCCATGCGTGCTCCTATCTGTAATAGCGAGACCGCTTAGCGGATGACGTGTTCAATATCGAGCATGCATCAGAGCATACGCCCGGCTTCCTGTTCAGTCGGCAACCGCCCTTCCGGCGTTAGTTGATCGACGACCTGCGGTAAATATTCGCTGAGGCCATGGAGCAAGTCATCGCGCGACATGCCGGTTTGCGCCACGAGTGCGTTGATCTTGTCTGCTCCGAGGGCTCGGGCCAAATCGTTCGGCGATATTTCTTTGTTAGGTCCGGTACCGACCCACGAATTGGCAGTTTCGCTGTGGCCGCTTTGCTGAAACTGTTTGAGCAGATCGTTCAAGCCGCTGCTCAGAACACCTCCGGCAGCACCCGTCGCAAGCAAGCTACCCAACCCATTGCTGATCAGATCACCTAGTCCGCCGCCACTATTCGGAGCGCTCGTGTCAATCGGTTTTCCGCCTGGGGGCATGCGTGTAGGTTGACCGGATGATGGCTGACTGCCTGTAAAACCTTTGACCGCTTTGTACGCGAGCAAACCAAGGATCGCCATTGTTATCGGCGACATTCCTCCACCGCTACCACTGCTCGGCTGACGTTGTCCGCGCGGACCATTCTGCATTCCGTTGAGCACATCGATCAGGCCCATGGTCGCCTCCTGTTCGCACTTTGACTGGTCTTGGGACGGTATGTCGTTGCGGTGACGAGAACATGGCGACCGTACGATTCAGCACAAGCTCGCGCAGTTTTTACCCGTCACGAATTTGCGGCGGAGGTAGACTAAACGTTCTAGCAAGGACGGTATCGAAGTACTGCAAGCAGCTGTGTCATAAACAGTGGAGGAGATGTCATGAGTATTTTTGGAAGCATTATGAGTGCGATTTTCGGTCACGGTTCAGCTCAGGCAAGCGCCTCGCCTACCCTCGCACCGAGCGCAGCTCCAGCACAAACCGTTGATGTCGCCGCTATCGTCGACAAAGCAGCCGCGGCAACGGGCGAGAAGCTTGCGTGGCGGGCGTCGATTGTCGATCTGATGAAGGCACTCAATCTGGACAGCAGCCTGGCTGCGCGAAAAGAGCTCGCTAAAGAATTGAAATACACGGGCGACACCAATGACCCTGCGACCATGAATGTCTGGCTGCACAAACAGGTTATGGCGAAACTCGCTGCCAACGGCGGCAAGCTCCCGGCCGATATCAAGGCTTGAGCGGCTAACAAGAAACGCAGCCTGCCCGGCGCGTCGTTCAAAATCGCGCCGGGTTCAGCCAACGGGCCTGGAATTCTCTGAGCGCTTGATCACGGCTTACGGCGTATCCACGATTTTGCGTGCTTTCCGGCCTGACCGTGATGATCCAGAACCATGGCTCTCCGGGCGGCGCCTGCGGGGTGAGCGCAATGCGGCCGACGGCCCGGTTGCCGTCGAACACATCATAGTCGTCGGCCGACCACTCGCCGTCGCTGTTTCTGGAGGCGCGCATGAGGGTCAGCATATCCGGCCCACCGGCATTTTCGGTCCCGCCGTGAGAATTTTCGTAACCTAACGAACACCCTCTGTCAGCACCGCGCGGGCGAAAAACCCACACCGCCCACGCTAGCTGCTCCCGGCGCGCGTGCTATAGTTCACCTAAAGAAATCTACAAAACGTCCGAATTTATAGCTGCCAAGGGGGATGTGATGAGGACCAAGTTGTGGCTGGGGAGCCTGGTGCTGGGTCTGGCGCTGTCTGCGCCAGCACAGGCCGAGACCATCAAGATCGGAATCCTGTTGCCCTATTCGGGCGCCAACGCCGATCTCGGCGATGTCCAGGACAAGGCGATCGACCTGTACATGAAGCTCCACGCGAAGGATATCGCGCCACACAAGGTCGAACTCATCAAACGCGACGAAGGCCCGCCGTCCGGCGCGAACGCCAAAACCGCTGCAACCGAGCTCATCACCCGCGACAAGGTCAATCTCATTCTCGGCGTTGTGTTCTCGCCCTCAGCGATTGCGATGGCGCCGGTTATCACGCAAGCCAAGGTGCCCTTCATCATTGCCAATGCCGGCACCGCATGGATTACGCAGCTGTCGCCTTACATTGTGCGCTTCTCGTTCAGCATGTGGCATGACGGCTACGCGATGGGCACCTACGCGGAGAACAAACTCAAGTGCAAGACAGCGGCGACCGCCTATACCGATTTCCCGCCCGGCAAGGACTCAACGGAAGCCTTCAAGACCAGCTTCGAGAAGGCCGGTGGCAAAGTCATTGACGCAATCCCGATGGGCAATCCGGCTCAAGTCCCCGACATGACGCCGTTCTTCCAGCGCGTGAAGGACGAAAAGCCCGATTGCCTATTCGTGTTCATCCCGTCGGGCTCGCATGCCTCGGCGGTGGTCAAAACTTATGGCCAGCTTGGCTTGCGGCAGGCCGGGATCAAACTCATTGGACCGAAGGACGTCGTTCCAGACAGCAAACTGCAGACCATGGGTGACGCCGCGATCGGAACGATCGTGATGAGCTCCTACAGCAATGACCTCGACAATGCTTCCAACAAGGCATTCGTCAAGGCGTGGCATGAAGCCTATGGCCCTGACAATTATCCGGACTTCGAGTCAGCGAATGCGTGGGATGCAATCGACGCGGTCTTCCACACGATCAAGAAGCTCGACGGCAAGTTCGACGCCGATTCATTCGTCAACGAGATCAAGCACTGGTCGGGCGATGGTCCGCGGGGCAAGGTCAGCATCGATCCCGAGACGCGCGACATCGTGAACGATGAGCATGCGATGGAAGTCATTCGCAAGCCGGATGGCAAGCTCGGGACCAAGATCCTGGGCAGCATCCGGCAGGTGAAAGATGAGTGTAAGATCCTGAAAGTCGGGCGCTGCGGCACGCCATAGGGTCAGTTGAGGCTGTACCTGTCTGACGACGGTGGACATCCCAGGTTTCGGGATCAATAGTTGCTGTCGCAGATGACACATCCCCACAAACAGTTGACGGAGCGATATGCCGATTTCTGGCTCGCGCGCGGCGCGGTTGCCGTCATCGTCGCGCTTCAGATCGGCATCGTAAATGACCTTATGATCGGGCCGCGCTGGCTCGCGCCGACAATGGAGCTTGCGCTTCTCATTCCGCTGTCGATTGCGACTGCCTGGACGCAGAAGCGTGCCCGCAAGGCATCGACAAACGAGCAATGGCAGCTTGTCGGGCGCGATCGAAAAGTGGTCCGGTGGCTCGCCATTACCCTGACCGCTGTCGTCACGCTGATGAACTTTGGCGCGCTGATGCGATTGATCGCGGCAATGCTGACCGGCCATGCCGGCACCGGGCAGACATTGCTCCTGGATGCCGTCAATATCTGGCTCACCAACGTTATAATTTTCGCCCTCTGGTACTGGGCGCTGGATCGTGGTGGCCCGGCAGGAAATGTGGTGGGCCCCGGCAGGGGAAGCGATTTTTTGTTTACCCAACAGCAACCCGTTGCCGATCCGGAGCGATTTGGCGACTGGTCTCCAGGCTTTCTCGACTATTTGTTTCTGGCCTATACAAACGCGACCGCATTTTCGCCCGCGGATACGTTTCCGCTGACCGTAAGAGCGAAAATGCTGATGATGGCTGAGTCCGCCATTTCGCTAGCGACGATTGCACTCGTCGCATCCCGTGCGGTCGGCATCCTGAACTGAAGCTTGCGCGTCCGCACCGGGCGAGAAGCGGTTTCTAGTTTGATTTTGGAATCGACCCGGTTTTGGAGACGTCCGACGTGCCAAACATATTTCGGTCTGCCATCGTTTTCCGGCGGCATTCGGCATAAGCCGCCGATCCCGGAAGCGCTCCGTAAGAACGGCAGCGGGCATCATCAAGCGTCGACATGGTTTTTGTGTCTTCATGCTGCTGCGCCGCCTGCTCATAGCCTGCCGTCCCCGGCGCGCAGCCAGTTTGGCCGGTCCCCGTCATGCACTCGAGCGAATTCCTGGCACAGCCCGCAACAATAACGATGCAGGTCAGCGCAAATATCAAAGGCGTCAGGCGCATTCCCGCCCCACGGTCAGGGATTGTTTCGCTATGAAAGGTAGCCGGCGGTGATTCTACCAGTAAAAAATGACCGTATTTCCCCACCAGCCGTTTCGGGGCATGGCAAAGACAGGCGGATTTTGCGGGTTGCCGCCGGCGCAATACGGCCTATAGCGGGCTCGCGCCGCCAAGGGATACCGCGCAGAAGCCATTGAATTTTTGAATTTTTGCCACTTTCGGGGAACAGATTTCGCGGCGCAGAGTTTCTGAAGCGAATATGAGCCAGGCCTGAGCCGACCATGTCGCCGACAATTGCCGTCCCCGAAAGCCGAAGATGCCGGACGCGCGCGGTCGAATGCCGCACGATGGCTGAGTTATTCCGCGTTCAATTCGCACGCGATCAGATGCTGAGAGCAGCGGCCGGCTATGAGCGAATGGCACGCGACGCCATGCAGCGCGAAAT
>JBATYN010000139.1:0-9242 GCA_049674125.1 Pseudolabrys sp.
AGCCTCCGATGTGGCGCTACGCTTACCGAACAAGGCGATGCACTCCCAGTTTTCAGCCGGCTCGCTTTTTGAACTTCGATAACAATGGCGAAAGCAAACCGCCGCGGGAGCGTTTCGTCTCCGCGCGTCCAGTCAGCGTCTGGGCCATTTCGCGGAACATTTCCGCCGTTTTGTGTTTTGCCGATACTTCGGAAATCATTTGCCCGTTGTTCGCGGCCGGGCCGAACAACTGCGGTTCAAACGGGATTACCGCGATCGGATCGCTTTCGAGGGCCTTTGCGAAATCTGCCGGGGAAATTTCGGGCCGCTTTGGCATACCCACCTGATTGAGGCAGTAGCGCGGGCGGTGGTCATTCGGACGCGAAGTGCGCAGCAGATCGATCAAATTCTTCGCATTGCGGAGATTGGCAAGGTCGGGACCGGCAACCACAAGAATATCGTCGGCGCCGATCAGGAGCCGCTTTGTCCAACCCGACCACAGATGCGGAACGTCAAGGACGACACAGGGGATGGTGCTGCGCAGAGAGTCGAGCGTTGTGTCAAAGGCCTCGACACCGAAGTCGTAAACACGGTCGAGCGTTGCTGGCGCAGCCAGCAGACTTAAATGATCGGTACATTTCGACAACAGGCGATCGACGAAGGCCGTATCAACGCGGTCTGGCGAGAAGACGGCGTCGGCGACGCCTTGCGGCGGGTCCTGGTTGTAATCGAGGCCGGCGGTGCCGAACGGCAGATCCAGATCGGCGACGACCGTATCGAGTGCAAAATCATGGCCAATCGCCCATGCGATATTGTGAGCGAGCGTAGAAGCGCCGACGCCGCCCTTGGCGCCGACGACAGCAATAATGCGACCGACCGCTTTGGCATCCGGTGCCGAAAACAGACCGCATATTGCGCGGACGATATCGATGGTGCCAATCGGCATCATCAGATATTCGCTTACGCCACGGCGCGTCAGTTCACGATAGAGCTTAACGTCGTTGACGCGACCTACCACGATAACCCGTGTCCCCGCGTCGCAGACCTCTGCCAGCTTATCGAGGCCGTGAAGGATGTCGTCGGTGCGGCTGTCAGTCTCGATCAGGATGACGTTCGGCGTCGGTGAATTGTTATAGGCTTCCATTGCCGCAGCGATGCCGCCCATCTGGATTTTCACGTGCGCTTTCGCCAGCCGGCGATCTTCGCCGGCGGCCTGCACGGAAGCGGCGGTTTCGACCGTCTCGCAAAAAGCCTGGACGGAAACGCGTGGCGCCGGCGCGATATGCGCGTCGGCGACATTTTCGCCTGCCGCGCCCGGCATCCGTGTTCCTTCAGCGACCGCGACTTGCTGAGCGTTCTTAATCATTTTCCTACATCGCTGATTTTGCCGACGTCATAGCCAACGTAAGTGCCCGAGGGATTTTCTCCCTTGCGGTAACGATCGAGTACGACAGAGCGACGCGGCGCATAGGGAGGCGATTCACCGCGCGGCTGCACGAGATCCGCGGGATTGTCGACCATCGCAGCAAGATTGCGCTGGCTGGCGCAACCGAGATTCCAATACGGTTGATTTTCGATATAGCCGGAGTTGGCGTTATAGGAGGGGCCGAGATCGAGCGGCCACTGCCCGCATGGTCCCGCTTCCGCAACCAGCCTGGAGTAGTTGAGCTTGATGCTCGCGATCGACGTTGGGCCCAGACGTGAATGACGCAAGTAGATCGCGTTGGACGGTATGCCGATGGCCGCAAAAATAGAGCGTATTTCGCGCATCGAATCGGCGGCAGCGTGGTCAATCGACTTGCCTTGCGGCACGTCAATGATGATGCCGCTGCCTGCTTCATGCCGCCACGCTTGCGCAAATGCCAGCACGTCGGCGTTTTGGCTCGGCGTAAGCCCGCCGCGGTTGCGGCCGATCATGACTTCGACCGATTGCACGCCCTCCCGCACGGTAATCGGGTGACGCAGGCGATAGTCATTCGGGTATTCGATTTGTGCGACCGGGGCTTCATAACAGCCAGCCAATGAAGCTGCGAGGCCGCCGGCCGCCAGCAGGCGGAGCGCCGATCGGTTGCGGCGCTTGGCCACCGCATTTTTGATTGCCGTCATTATTTCTGTCCCGCTCAATCGAGGATGAATCCGTACTTACCGTGATAGTCGCCGGTGGGCCGAGTTTCGTTCTTGCCGGCGACGCCATAGATGCGATTCAGCTGGCCGAGGAGAAAGGATTGCGGATCGCTTGGATCAGCAAAACCATCGTCGGGCTTTGAAAGTTGTTTTTGCGCAACTGCGCGCACCACGTAGGGCGTGACCAGCACCATCAGCTCAGATTGATGGTTGATGTAGTCGCGGCTCTTGAAGAGTGTCCCGAGAACCGGAACTTGCATCAGGGCGGGGATGCCGTTGATCGACTGTTTCGTCTGCTCTTGAATCATGCCGGCCAAAGCGAGCGAACCGCCGGATGGAATTTCGACCGTCGTATCGGCGCGGCGCGTTTGGATCGAAGGAACCGTGAGCGATGTCGTCGAGCCCGTGACCTGCAAGGTCATGGCGTTTTCCACCGAAAGGTCGGAAACTTCGGTCATCACTTTCAAGCTGATGCGGCCTTCCGAGAGAACGACCGGCGTAAATACCAGGCTGACGCCAAATTTCTTGAACGTGATCTGAGGTTGGCAGAGCGGTGGCGACCTGGTGGTGTCGCACGACAGTCCGTTCGGGATCGGAAATTCGCCGCCTGCGATGAAGGTTGCGGTTTCGCCCGAGATCGCCGTCAGATTCGGCTCGGCCAATGTACGAATCACACCGGCGCGTTCCATCGCCCGCAACGTTGCCGTGACGGTGTTGAAAGTGCCGGTCAGTGCGGTGTTGCTCAGTGTCTGGCCGGTCGCCGAGAACGGGTTGCTGGTATTGAAGTTCACGACGGCGGTGCCGTAGTTGAAGCTTCCCGAGAGGTCGATGCCGAGTTGTTTGATCACGTCGCGTCGAACTTCGGCGACTGTGACCTTGAGCATGACTTGATCACGCCCGCGCACGGTAATGCCGTTCACAACCTTGCCGCCGTCGCCGACCAGCCGTGAGGCAAGGTCGAATGCGTGTTGGGATTCGGCGGCGCTCGCGGCGCTGCCCGAGATCATGATGCCGTCTGTGCCCACGCCTTCAATGTGAATATCGGCATCCGGCATTGTCTGCTTAAGGGCCGCACGCACACCATTGAGATCACGTGTGACCGCGATATCAAAACCGGCGATTTGCTTGCCGTCTGCGTCGAAGAAGAAAATATTGGTCTGCCCGACCGCAACGCCGATCATGTAAACGCGCCGCGCAGAGCGGACCACCGCGTTTGCGATCTTGGGATCGGCAACCAGCACATCCTTAATGTCGGCCGGCAGGTCGATAGCCACAGATTTGCCAATTCCGAGCGGAATCGAGCGAGACGTTGCTTCGCTTGCCGCTACCTGGATGACGGGCGTGCGTACGGCAACTTCGGCCGAGATTGCTGGAGCGACTGGCGTCACTCCTGCGATAGCAATCAGTCCTGCCAGCGCGGCGGTACGGGTCAATGTCCTGGTCGCCATGTCCCCTTCATCCCCCAAGTCGGTTATCGCGGCGTTGTCGCAGTGCTGACGCCAAACCGGACAACATTGATGTTACGGCGTGAATCCGCCGCGTCTGAATTCGAATCATCGGCCGAACCGTCGGCGATGCTGCGCAGTGCCAGCGACAACGTGCCGAGTTGCTGCGATAGCGCCAAGGTTTCCGCCTGGCTCGACGTGAGTTCGAGCGTTGCGGTCTTGCCGACCACGACTTTTTGGCCGTTCTTTTCTTCCACAGTCTGATCAATTGCCAGGATGCGGATATTGCGAAGGATAGTTTCGCTGCTGTGCTCGCCGCCCTTGTCTGCGTCGCGGTTGCCACGCGGCGTCATGATGACGTCGACGCGGTCATTCGGCAGGATGAAACCGCCAGCGCCCGTCTCCGGCGAAATTTGTGTCGAAACCGCTCGCATGCCGGAAGGGAGGATTGCGGCCATGAAGCCGGATCCCTTGCCATTGACCAGTTTCGCTTCACGAATTGGCTCGCCAGCGACAAATGGAGCGCGGACGATCATGCCGGTGAGATTTTCGAGCGCCTTCGGGCGATCTTTCTTGCGTATGAAATTGCTGCCGGCGCTGCTCGCCGGCCAGGCTTCCCAGGAAAAGTCTGCGGGTGTGAGAGTCTGACCTCTGGAGATGTCGGCCTTCGCCACCAGGACGTCGACAGTATCGAACTTCGGCGCCTCCACGACAGGCGCAGGCGATTTGTCGGACCGGCCAGCCAGCAAGGCGGCAACGCCACCTGCTGCTATGGCGACTGTTAGCACTACGACGCGTGCAGCTTTCATACGCTCACTCTCACCGTGACAAGACGGCCAGCTTGGCCGCGTGAAATCGCATGGCCGCCGATGCGGCTGCTTGCACCGGATTTCACCAGCTAAAGGTCAAGGTATGGTTAAGGAGCGGTATCTAAATCGAGTTAATATTGTATTGCGGCAGTAACGCCGTTGAATTCAGAGCCGCTATGCAGGCATCCAGCCAGTCTTGGGATAGACGGCGAGCGCTGCAGCGGCGAGCGCAATTCCATACGGAACGCCCCCGTCCATTTCATGAAGGCGTACGATCCAGGCTTGTCGTGCAAGTGGCGCCGGAAGCGGAAGCTTGCGGAATTGGAGGATAATCAGAGTGAGCGCGCCGCCAAAGAGCGACGCGTAAATCAAGTAGTCGAGAAGAAAATCAAAGCCGAACCACAAGGCGGTCGCAGCTGCGAGCTTGGCATCGCCCCCGCCAATCCAGCCCTGCGAGAAGAAAATGAAGGCGACGACAAGCACGACAGCGGCAGCAGCGAGGTGCATCCCGAACGCATAAAGGCTCATACCGGTAATCAGCGTGAGCAGGAAAAAGCCGCCGGCAAGCGCAAGCGAAAGCCGGTTTGAGATGGTCATCGTGAACAGATCGCTCGATGCGGCAAATGCCATCAGGGCGGGGAAGAGCAGGAGCCTAATTCCGTCCGTCACCATCATCACGCGTTTCCTAGGCCACCGGTTGGCATGTGGCGGCCCCAACTTTATGCCGGTTATGCTTGCGGTTCAGTTAGCACCGGCGACGTTTAACAGGCGTAAAAAGCGGTGCGGGAATTGCACGCAAAAACGCGCAATGAGAACAGAATCCCTGCGATCGATCCTGCGACGTCCGATTATTTCAGCTGGCTGGAGACCGTGTTGAATTTGGCGTTCAGGTTCGTGCCAAGGCCGTTAACGACCGCGATAATCGCCACGGAAATTCCGGCGGCGATGAGGCCATATTCGATCGCAGTCGCAGCCGTTTCGTCTTTCACGAAGCGCAACACATACTTCTTCATCGGGAACTCCAAAGATCCACACGCAGCATTCTGTTCGCTGAGTTGATTCCAGCGGCCGGACCGACACGTCGAACTTGGCTGTCGCTGCGCAAAACGTAAATCGGCAGGTCTTGCCTGCGAGTTAATTTGATCGAAAAAACGTAGGGGTTTATTGTCTATATCCGCCGTCTAATTCCTGTGGTTAACGAATTACAACGCTGGATAACCTAGAGTTAACAAAACGTTAATTGACGCTATACTGTTATATAAAAATGAAACCAACCAATACGTAGCTTCTATTTGGCGTTATTGCTCGCTTTGTTGGGCAGCCCGTGAATATTCCACGTTTTCCTAGGTTATTACTTGAGAAACCGGCCTCCCACGCCGCCCTTTCACGCCATTTTAACCGGGCGATCGGATACCAAAGAGACCGCACATCCGCGTACCCAGGTTTCCGGCCATGCTCGTCGAGTTGCTCTCAGTCGTTAAAGTCGCCGGCGAAACGATGCTCAAGCTGATTCCGATTTCGATCGCTTTTGGTGTTGTCTTTGCGGTGCTCACCCACTGGTCTGCCTGCAACCCCGGTCGCCCCTGGTGGCGCAAGCGTGAGATCGTCACCGACATTTGCTACTGGTTTTTGATCCCTCTAGCGGCCCGCTTCGTGCGCATCGGCTTGATGGTTATGGGGGCCGCTTACATTTATGACATTCGCGGGACAGAGGCTCTCCTTAAATTCTACGACAATGGTTTCGGCCCGCTCGCAGAGATGCCGCTTTGGGCCCAGGCCATAACGTTTCTCGTTGTTTCGGACTTTCTGACGTATTGGATCCATCGAGGATTTCACGGCGTCAGCCTCTGGAAGTATCACTCCGTCCACCATTCCTCGGAAGAACTCGACTGGATTTCTGCGGCGCGGTTCCACCCGGTCAATATCTTTCTCGGTACCGTTCTCGTTGACGTCGGATTGTTGCTGGCGGGCATCTCTCCCAATGTGATGTTGTGGGTTGGCCCTTTCACCACCGCCACGTCGGCGTTTGTTCATGCCAACCTGAACTGGACATTGGGGCCATTCAAATACGTCATTGCCGGGCCTGTTTTTCACCGCTGGCATCACACAGCGGCAGATCGCGGCGGTTCCATGAATTTCGCGGGCACGTTTCCGATTTGGGATATCTTGTTTGGGACCTTCTACATGCCGAAAAAGGTACTGCCGGATGCCTATGGCATCGACGACACAAGCTTTCCGGAAAGCTTCGGCGCCCAAATGCTATATCCATTCCAACGCTAGCGTCCGCCAACTCTTTGCACTTCATTCACCATTTGCAGTCACCTTGATGAGTGGTAATCCGCCGGGGTTTACGCGGCGGTCCTGTTGTTGTGCGTCGGGGTGCTGGAGAGCGCAATGTCGGCCTTGTTGGGGCGGTACAGGCGAGTAATGGGTTATTGGGCCTTGGCTTTTGCAGCCGCAGGCCCGCTCTGGGCGATGCAAGCGCAAGCCGCCGATACTGTTACAATCAACGTCGACCAGGCGCAGATCATGCAACTGCCCGACAAGGTCGCAACGATCATCATCGGAAACCCGTTGATCGCCGATGCCACCCTGCAGAGCGGGGGCGTTCTCATCGTCACCGGCAAGGGTTACGGGGCCACCAATTTGCTGGCGCTTGATCGGGCGGGTCGCACCCTGATGAACAAGACCATACAAGTCCTCGGCGCCAGCGGTGAAGACATTGTCGTTGTTTATAAGGGTGTCGAGCGAGAAACCCTGAGCTGTGCCCCCGATTGCCAGCACCGGATCACGCTTGGCGACTCGCCAAACTTTTTCAATACCACTTTGACCCAGAGCGGCGCCCGCAACGGCCAGGCTCAAGCCGCGCCACCGCACTAAGCGGGTCCCAAGACGGTTAGCGACCGCTTAACGTGATACCGGCGGTTCATTAGGGTTTTGGCAAGAATTAAAAAAGGCGCTCTTGTTATGAATCGCGGTGTTTCGGCACCGTTTCAGCAATCGAGATGCCTGTCATGCTCGAACCCACACGAACAAAGATCGCAACCCGTCTTAAAGGGCTGTTGCCCTTCCACAAAGCACGCCGCTTTGCGCGCCAGCAAAGTGGCGCGGTGGCCGTGGAATTCGGTTTGGTCGCACTTCCATTCCTGGGACTGACTTTCGCCATCCTCGAGACTGCCCTCGTTTTCTTTGCCGGGCAGACGCTTGAGACCGCGGTGCAAGATTCGGCGCGGCTGGTCATGACCGGTCAGGCGCAAACCAATGGCTGGAGCAAAGACGACTTTAAAAATCAGGTATGCGCGCGCGTCGCCGGGTTGTTCGATTGCGTCAACGGCATTTACGTCGACGTCAGGACCTATAGCAGCTTCGCCGCCGTCAACAGTGCGCCGCCGCCGATCAACAATGGCCAATTCGATACAGCAAACCTGAACTTCACTCCCGGCAGTGACGGCGATATCGAGGTCGTCACGCTCTACTATCAATGGCCGATCTACGTTTCGCTGCTCGGCAACAATCTGTCCAACCTGAATGGAAACAATCGCCTGCTGGTCGCGACAGCAGTTTTCTGTAACGAGCCTTTCACAGGCGTAACGAGCCCCACGGCGGCTTGCCACTAGGTGGTGTGACATGAAAGCGATGACGTTCTCTATGCGGCGCGCTTTGCGAAGTCTTCGCCGCGATCGACGCGGCACCTCTGCGATTGAATTCGCAATTTTGGCGCCTTTGATGATCGGCCTCTATATCGGCTGCGTCGAGATTTCGGATGGAGTGGCCGCAGACCGCAAAGTCACTTTGACCGCGGGAACGCTTGCCAACCTCACGGCGCAGACCCAGACGATCAGCACCACTGTCATGGACAACATTTTGACCGCATCGACGTCGGTCATGTCGCCCTATAAGGGATTTCTGACGGCCAAGGTGTCGTGCGTCAAGATTGATGCGGGCGGTGTCGCGCGGGTGGCGTGGGGCGCTGCGACGGCAAATACGACTCCCCGGGCACCCGGAAGCGCCATCACAATTCCCGCTGATTTGTCGGTGCCTAGCTCTTCTCTCGTTTTCAGCGAAGTGAGCTACAAATATGAACCGGTCACCGGCTATACCGGCTTCAATCACATCACCGGCCCAATCACGCTGTCGGACGTGATGTACATGAGTCCGCGCATCACCCCGCCGGTTCTTAACGGCACAGCCTGCAGCTGAGATTGCGCCGCTCGTGCCGTTCGCCTAACGCACGTCCGCGATCGGCAACGCGGTTGTCGATTTGATCCGCTCCATCGCAAATCGCGACGTGACGTTCTTTAGCGGCACTGTTGCGATCAGCTTTTTGTAGAACGCGTCGTATCCTGCGATGTCGGGCACGACGACGCGCAACATGTAATCGACGTCGCCGGCCATCCGATAAAATTCCATCACTTCCGGCATCGCGCCGACCACGTCGGCAAAGCGTTTGAGCCAGTCCTGCGAGTGGTCGCCGGTCTCGATCGATACGAAGACGGTGATGCCGAGGCCGACCTTTTCGGGATCGATGATGGCGACCCGGCGCGTGATGACGCCGTCGGCCTCCAGGCGCTGGAGCCGCTTCCAGCACGGAGTGGAGGACAATCCGACGCGCTGGCCGATTTCGGCGACCGAGAGCGATGCGTCCTCTTGAACGACGGCGAGGATCTTCCGGTCGATGGCGTCCATTCTCTTAGGTCCCTAATTTTGGAACGAGCATATCAAAGCGACCTACAATTTTAGAAAAATTTTCTTATTTAGACTGCATACCTGTCTTTATAGAGAAAAATATTCTATTTCAAGCGCAATCTATCCATCAATGTCGAAGTCCACGCCATGAAAACATCATCCCGTTTCCACCCCGTCCGCATCCTGCGCCGGCTTGGCG
>JBATYN010000140.1:0-12867 GCA_049674125.1 Pseudolabrys sp.
CCGTCGCCTCGGATACGCCGAGCTGGTAGGCGATCTGCTTGTTGAGGAGTCCTTCCGACAACATCATCAGCACGCGAACCTGTTGTGGCGTTAATGTCGCCATACGCGCCATCAGCTCCGCCGATTCAGCATCCGAGCCGGCCGAAAGATCAACGTCGGGTGGTGTCCATACGCCGCCATTGAGGATGCGCGAGATCGCCGCGCGCATTGCCTCGACACCAAGTGTTTTCGGTATGAACCCGGAAGCGCCGAATTCCATGCAGCGCCGGATAGCTGCGGGATCGTCATTGGCCGAAACGACGATAACCGGCACGCCCGGATATTGCGCGCGCATGTACATCAGACCAGAGAAGCCACGCGCGCCCGGCATTGTCAGATCTAGCAATACCAGATCGACATCACTGCCACGTTCAAGAAACTCGACAAGTTCATCGAACGTCCCCGCTTCCGCGATGTCGACTTGCTCCAGCAATCCCTCTACAGCCTCGCGTAATGCGCCGCGAAACAGCGGGTGATCGTCAGCAATCACGAGTCGGTACTGCACGACTTCAGTCAACCGCAACAACCTTTCGGGCGAAATGGAGGCATCCGCCGCTACCGTACTGATATCGCGTGAGTCCATCGTGGACCAGCGTCACATCATGCGCCCCCGCCTCGACAGGCATCAATAGGGTGTGGGCCAACGGCTAAAACCCCTTTGTTTTCAGCAATATGAGTCCTGGCTAAGTCGCACGGCGGACGAAGCGCGACGACGTCACGCACCCTCAATGATCATTTACGGCTGCCGACGAATTGAAAAATTACCTCTCGGCTGTGCGGACTGCGGCGGTGCTCAACGAGATAGATCCCCTGCCAGGTACCGAGGGCGAGTTTTGATCCGACAACCGGCACATGCAGTGACACGCCGTTGAGCATCGCCTTCACGTGCGCCGGCATATCATCTGGCCCTTCCACGTCATGAATCCATGCTGCGTTTTCCGGCGCGAGACGATCGAGAGCCGAAATCAAATCCGACTGCACGTCAGGATCGGCGTTCTCCTGGATAGTCAGAGAAGCCGATGTGTGACGCAAAAAGATCAGCACCAAGCCTTCGCCGGCACCGGTTTGATGGATGAAGTTTGCAACATCGTCAGTGATGTCGCTGAATCCGGGACCAGCGGTCTCGACGCGCAGCGTCGCACTGGCAATCTGCTGCGGCGCGACTTCGACGATGGGAGACATTCGACCGGGCATGGACTGAAGCTAACGCGTGCGAAGGCCGCCTAGCCTTTGCGCATGACGTCCTTCTGCATGGTAGCGATCATTTCGACCAAGCGGCGCCAGGTCTCTTCAATAAAATCACGGGCTTTCACGAGATCTTCATGTGAGGGCAGTTTGACAGTTACATCGGCGCCTTTATCAGGATGCGGCGCAATGTCGCTCGACGGTCGCGGAGGCGGAGGTTCCTTCAGGGCCGCAATGTCCTTCTTCAGCGATGCAACGTCGCGCCGCAAGCCGGCAATTTCGGTTTCCAGTTCTTTGAGCAACGCCACCTGTTTCTGAACGCTCGCAATCTCGGTCTCCAGCGCCGCACGATTTTCCGTCGCCGACTGGCACACCCAACCAGCGGTTTGGGTGCTGCAATAAGCTACTTGGCCGCTATCATTGTCTAACCGGAGAAAGCCATTGTCGACGCGGCTAAAGCTAAATCGGCTTTGCGTCGCCGGACGCTGGTTTTCGTCACCTTGAGCTGGGGCTCGTTCCTGAGGCTGGCTTTGATCTTGCGCCCGCGGCGATGCTGCCTTCTGGCCCTCAACATCGATCACCACTTGCGCAGACAATGGCGCCGCAACGCAAGTGAGAATCCCGGCGAGGGCGAGTATCGAGATTCGCATGACGTTCTCCTTCAGACAGGCGCAGGGCTTCGCAACACTAACATCGCGTCGTCCCAGGCTGAACCTAGACGCGCGCGCTCCATTGAGCTGTGCTGCAACGCCCGTGATGGGAGCCATTCGCCGCCGAAAAATCCTACGTTTAGACCTTTCTATCAAATACTTATGCCGCAGGAGCGGTTCCTTGACTCAAAGAAACGCGATAAGTATGGTCCGCGCGGCTTTTAGGGCGGCGGTACACGCGAAACCTGAAATCCACGCGAGTCGAAAGCATGGCTGACGGCCCGCGAGGTTCAGATGATCGCAACGAACCGCCGGACGACGAGGCTGCTCTCTCCGCGAGGCTCCAGCGTCTCGGCAACCGGCTCGCACAGGCGAACCGACCACCCGAAAACGGCTCCGGTCCTCGTCAGGCCACCGATGCTTCGGCAATCGCCCGCGGTTTCCGATTGTCGACCGAACTGGTCGCAGGTGTGCTTGTGGGCGCGGCGATTGGCTGGCTACTCGATCGCTGGCTGGGAATTTCGCCGTGGGGGCTCATCGTATTTTTACTGCTCGGCTTCGCGGCCGGCGTCCTTAACGTGATGCGAGCGGCAGGGGTCGTTCGCGACAGGCGACTGAACGACTAGTCATCATGGCTGCCGATCCAATTCATCAATTCCGAATCGTCGATCTCTTTCCGGTCATGAAGATTGGCCATACCGAGATCGCATTCACCAATTCCGCTCTCATGATGCTGGTGGCCGTGATCGGCCTGACGGTGTTCCTGGTGGGTGCAACGGCGCGGCGCAGCCTGGTGCCATCCCGGCTGCAATCAGCGGCGGAATTATCCTATGAGTTCGTCGCCGCAACGATCCGCAGTACCGCCGGCGCTGAAGGCATGAAATTCTTCCCCTTCGTGTTCTCGCTGTTTATGTTTGTGCTGACACTGAACATGCTTGGGTTAATCCCCTATTCCTTCACAGTTACAAGCCACATCATCGTCACCGCAGCGCTGGCAATCACCGTGTTCTTGACGGTGTTGATCTATGGCCTGCTGCTTCATGGCTTCCACTTCTTTAATCTTTTCGTGCCGAAGGGTGTCCCGATCTACATCCTGCCGCTGATTGTGGCGATCGAGATACTTTCCTTCATTTCACGGCCGATCTCGCACAGCGTGCGTCTGTTCGCCAACATGTTGGCGGGCCACATCACACTGCAGGTATTTGCCAGCTTCATCATCTTGATGGGCACCGGCCTCGGCGCGCTCGGTTGGGCCGGCAGTCTCCTGCCCTTTTCGATGATCGTTATCCTCATGGCGCTGGAGACGTTGGTCGCCTTTCTCCAGGCTTATGTCTTCGCCATCCTCACTTGCATCTATCTTAACGATGCGATTCATCCGGGCCACTGACGGCCCGAAAAAGTAGAACCAGAAGGAGATTGGTTATGGATCCAGTTGCAGCAAAATACATTGGTGCGGGCATCGCCTGTATCGGCATGGGCGGCGCCGGAGTTGGCGTTGGCATCATCTTCGGAAATTACTTGGCGGCCGCGCTGCGCAATCCGTCGGCGGCACAAGGTCAATTCGGCAACTTGATCTTCGGGTTCGCAATTACCGAAGCGCTCGGCATCTTCTCACTGCTGATCGCACTCTTGCTGCTGTTCGCACTCTAAATCAGGGCGTCCGGCGTAGGACAAAACGATGGCTGAGCCCAAGCACGCAGCAAGCACCGAGCATCCGGCTGAGGGCGGGCACGGCGGATTCCCGCCGTTCCAATCCGATACGTTTGCCTCACAGCTTGTCTGGCTCGCCGTCGCCTTCGTTTTGCTCTACGTGTTGATGTCGAAACTCGCGCTTCCGCGCGTCGCGGCAATTATTGAAAGCCGTCAAAATAAAATCGAGGGTGACCTCGCCGACGCCGGCCGATTAAAGGGCCAGTCTGACGAAGCGGTGGCTGCTTATGAAAAAGCGTTGGCCGATGCGCGCGCCCGCGCACAATCTATCGCCAACGAGACCCGGGACAAGCAGGCCGCCGAAGCCGAAACTCGCCGGATGGCACTCGAGGACGAACTTAATCACAAGCTGGTAGCCGCAGAGAAAACTATTGCGGCCACGAAGCAAGCCGCCATGTCGAGCGTTCGCGGAATTGCCGAGGACGCCACCCGCGCCATCGTCGAGAGACTGACAGGCACTGCCCCGAGCGAGAAGGCGGTCGCGGACGCCGTCGCCGCGTCTCTCAAGAGTTGATGGAGAACGCCTGTGCTGGACGACGCTGAATTCTGGGTAGCGCTGGCTTTCGTCGTATTCCTTGGCCTCCTCGGCTACCTCGGCGTGCATCGAATAGTCGCAAAATCACTCGACGACCGCGCCGCGCGCATCAAGGCGGAACTCGACGAAGCGCGCAAAATTAAAGATGAAGCCGTCCAGCTCTTGGCGGAATATCAGCGTAAACGGCATGCGGCGGAAGGCGAGGCCCAGGATATTATTGCCGGCGCCAAGGCTGAGGCCGAGCGGCTCGCCGCCGAGGCCAAGGCCCGAATTGAGGACTTTGTCGCCCGCCGGACCAAAATGGCCGAGACCAAGATCGCGCAAGCCGAAGCGCAGGCGGCTGCCGACGTCCGCAGCGCCGCCGCCGAAGCGGCCATCGCGGCCGCCGAAAAGATCCTCAGCGCCGAGACCAAGGGCAAATTGGCGGGTGAGCTTATTGCCAAAGGCATTGACGAAGTCCGCAAGAAGCTGAATTAGCTCTCGGATTGCCCTTTTATGCGTCGGGCTCCGACGGCATGCCAGAACGCAACCAGCGCAAGCGAATGGCAAGGTTTTCCCCGCTATTCAGTTTGACGATGTGCAAAACCGCTAGGCAGTGACCGGCGCAAGTTGCGTGTTCCCGTCCCGGGCCTATTCTTCCGCTTGCTGATTCGTCTGCACCGTGCGTGGGACGGTCGGAATTATCGGCCGAGCATCGGAGGGCCCTTGGTCATCTTCGATTGCAACGGCGTCCTGGTTGACAGCGAGCCGTTGGCTACAGCCATTGTATCGCAAGAGTTTTGCCGTGCCGGCTTTCCTCTCACGCCGGAGGTTATTGCGCGCTATTTCACCGGCCGCCGTCCAACGGACATGTTCGCCGAAGTAGAGCGTGCCGCCGGCCGCAAGCTTCCACCGAATTTCGCTGCGGCCGTCGCAAGTGTGATCGTACGCCGTTTCCGCAGTGAACTGCGCGCAACTCCTCACGCTGGCTACTCCCTGTCCTTGTTGCGAGGGCCGAAGTGCGTAGCGTCGTCGTCATCACATGAGCGCATTCGTGTCAGCCTCGAAAGCACCGGCTTGATCCGCTTCTTCGAACCCAATTTATTTTCGGCGAGCGACGTGCTTACCGGCAAGCCGGCTCCCGATCTATTCCTGCACGTCGCCGGCAGCCTCCATGTGGAGCCGAGTGAGTGCCTGGTGGTCGAAGATTCGCCGGTCGGAGTTGCGGCCGGCGTCGCTGCCGGCATGACTGTGATCGGTTTTGTTGGAGGCAGTCATGCGGGCAGCCATCTTGGCACACAGCTCCGCACCGCCGGTGCGCGTGCCGTGATATCGGACCTGCGCGCGCTCAAAAGCATCATCATCGACTTGCGCGGCTGGTAGTCCTCTCAGCTTTGGCTTGGTTTTACGGCTCGCGGCTTTGGTTTTGGCTTGGCCGCCGGCTTCTTCTTTTCCTGCGGTCCCCCCGTTGGATCGAAGCCCACATAGATCACATAGGCATCGATGTTTCCGGCCGGCTGCGGCATCGGAAATGCGATGTCGGAATCAACATGAGTGAACGGAACACGATCCACCGCATTCTCCACGACGACCTGAACACGCGCGAATTTCGACAAGATTGTTTTCGGGGGAACGCCTGCCTGCACGACCGCGATGCGTAGCGGCAGGTCAATCGTGCCGGGGCCGCCGGCCGGACCGGTGATGACGCGACCCTCGATGCCGACTTTCATGGTCATGACACCGGCATTCACCTGGCACTCACGCGCCGAACGGATGATCGTGCCTTGATACCGCAGATCCATCGCAGCCGGTTCGGCCTCGCCCGGTTTGTTGCCGATCATCAACGTCGCCGCACCGGAGCGCACCTCGATGCCGGGACACTCGACATCGGTGACGGCCGCGCCGCCGGTATTGGTGTCGCCGGTCGTCGCCTTCGACGAAGTGTTAAAAAGATCCAGAGCCGACGTGCTAAATAAATTGGTAGATCCACAGCCAGCCAAGAGCAGCGCCAGGCCTGCCAATGTTATGCCGACACGCGTTCGCGCAGCCCGCCCGTTACTCTGACCAACCATTTTTTTCCCACGTTCACCGCCGCTCGTGGCGGCAAGCCCTTATAACAAGCCAAGCATGGCAATCCCAAGACGCGCATTCAGCCGGTGTCGTCTTTGAGCTGCGCGTAGAGCAGATGGTCCTGCCAGACTCCGTTGATGCAGAGATAGCCGCGCGCATAGCCTTCGCGCGTGAACCCGGTTTTTTCCAGCAGCCTGATCGACGCGACGTTGTCCGGAATACATGCGGCTTCAAGCCGGTGCAGCCGCAGCGTCGTGAAACTATATGGAATCAGCGCGCGTACCGCAGCAGTCATGTAGCCCTTGCGAGCAAACGGCGCCCCGATCCAGTAGCCTATACTGCCGGCCTGGGCGACGCCGCGGCGGATATTGGCAAGCGTTAATCCGCCGATCATGGCATCGTCATCGCTGCGGAAAATCAAGAAGGCATAGGCCAGATCGCCACGCTGGTCTTCAGCGTAACGCTTGAGCCGTCGCCGGAAGGCGCTACGCGTCAGGTCATCCGGCGGCCATGTCGGTTCCCAAGGCATCAGAAAGTTGCGGCTGCCGTCACGCAATGCCACCCACTCGGCGAAGTCACCACTGTGAGGTGCACGCAATGTGACGCCGGCGCCGGAGATGCTCGGCATGGTCTCGTTGAAGCTGACGGTCCGGAAAAACGCCATGGACAAAATCGGCCGAGCGCCCGCGGTCACGCCGCGCGCCGAACAAGACTTTCAGCGATCGCAGCAGTGCTGGCAAGACCGCTGCCGGGTCCGAGTGCTGCAATCGCAGGTTTCGCGCGCCCAATAAGGTCGCGGCCTGCAGAACGTGCACTTTCGACCGTGACGGCGTCTACTTTCGCCACGATCTCCTCAAGCGGCACGGGCCTGCCATAAGCCAGCATCTGCCGAGCCAATTGACTGACGCGCGCTTCGGAACTTTCAAGTGCCATCAATAACCCGGCTTTCATTTGGGCCTTGGCACGGCTGACTTCGGTTTCATTAAGCGTTTCCGTTGCATTACCGATCTGGTCAATCACAACACGCATGAGCTCGGGCGCATCAGATTCGTCTGTCCCGGCATAGAGGCCAAACAGGCCGGTGTCCTCATAGGGCATGTGGAAGGCCTGGATCGCGTAGCAGAGCCCGCGCTTTTCGCGCACCTCCTGGAACAAACGTGAAGACATGCCGCCGCCAAGAACGCTCGTGAAGACCTGCAAGCTATAGAGCTGGCCATCACGGACCGGCAGTCCTTGCAGTGCCATCGCGATGTGCACTTGCTCCAGGTTACGCGTCTCGACTCGCGTCCCGCCCTGAAAATGCGCCGGTTCGGGCTCTGGCGCGGCGGGGCCAGTGAAACTGGCAAAGCGCTTCTCCGCTTCCGCAACGATCGCGCGGTGGTCAACCGCGCCCGCGGCCGCAACTACCATGTCAGGAGCTCGATAGTTGCGGTTCAAGTATGCGCGCAGACTCGATGCATTAAACGAGCGCACAGTGTCCGGCGTACCCAGAATTGATCGGCCCACCGCCTGCTTTGGGAACGCCGTTTCCTGCAAGCGATCGAACACAAGATCATCGGGCGCATCCTCGGTAGCGCCGATTTCCTGGACGATCACATTTTGCTCGCGCCGCAACTCCTCCGCATCGAAGGTCGGGTCGGACAGGATATCTGCGAGGACATCGAGTGCGAGCGGCACGTCCGCCTTGAGCACGCGCGCAAAGTAACCCGTTGATTCCACGCTTGTCGCCGCATTGAGATCGCCACCTACCGCTTCGATCGCCTCGGCAATTTGCCGCGCTGTACGGCGCTTGGTGCCTTTGAAGGCCATATGCTCCAACAAATGCGAAATACCATGCTCATCGGCCATCTCGTTGCGGCTGCCGGAGCCGATCCACACACCGAGCGATGCCGTTTCAAGATGCGGCATTCGATCGGTGACAACCGACAACCCGGACGCAAGACGAGTTATTTCAACGCTCATGCCGCTGCTCCTTCACGCGCCGCACGCGAGGCGGACGCTACATATCGTTCAACCGCCGCCTGATCCACCGGCAGCACTGTGACACGCTCTTTTCGCTTTGGCAGATCGGCGAGCCAATCGGGCAGAGCGGGAACGAGGCCGCAAGCCGCCTTGACCGCATCGGGAAATTTCGCGGGATGCGCCGTCGACAAAACGACCATCGGCACGGAAGGATCCCGCGTTTCCTTTTCAGCCACCGCCAACGCAACTGCTGTGTGAGGGTCGACACAATAGTCGGCCTCGCGCGCCCAGGTGCGGATTTCGGCGGCGCTTTCCTGTTCGTCTGCGCGGTCGGCGGTGAAGAGCGCCCGCAGCTCCTTCAGCGCTTGCGCCGAGACCGCGAAGCGGCGCGATTGCGCGAGCGAACCCATCAGCGCGCGCACCGCATTTGCGTCGCGCCCGTATGCGTCAAAAAGCAGACGCTCAAAATTGGAAGAAATCTGGATATCCATCGACGGCGAAGTGGTCGCTACCACGTCCCGAATTTCGTAGGTACCCGTCGAAAATGTACGGGTCAGAATATCATTGATGTTGGTCGCCACCACCAACCGATCAACCGGTAAACCCATGCGGAAAGCGACATAGCCGGCATAGACATCTCCGAAATTTCCGGTCGGTACGGTGAAAGCTATCTTTCGATGCGGCGCGCCGAGCGCGACTGCGGCAGTAAAATAGTAAACTGCTTGTGCAACGATCCGCGCCCAGTTGATGGAATTGACGCCCGACAGGCGCACGCGGTCGCGAAAGGCATGATGATTGAACATCGCCTTCACGAGCGCCTGACAGTCGTCGAAGGTCCCTTCGATCGCCACAGCGTGCACGTTTGAATCGGGGACTGTTGTCATCATCCGGCGCTGCACGTCGGAGATGCGGCCGTTTGGATACAGCACAATCACATCCACTTGCGCGCGGCCGCGAAAGGCCTCAATCGCGGCACCACCGGTATCTCCTGAAGTGGCAACGACAATTGTCGTGCGTTCGTTGCGCTGATGCAGCACGTGATCCATGAGGCGCGCGAGCAGCTGCATCGCCAGATCTTTGAAGGCGAGAGTCGGACCGTGGAAGAGTTCGAGCACGAATACGCCCGGATCGAGTTGCGTGAGTGGCGCAACAGCCGGATGCCGAAAATTGCCATAGGCTTCACGTGCCATGCGGGCGAGATCGGCCTCGGCAATTCCGTTGCCGACAAATGGGCGAAGCACCTCGACTGCAACCTCAGCGTAGGGTTTGCCGGCAAAACCTTCGATCGCTGCACGGTCGAGCGCCGGCCAACGCTCGGGGACATAAAGTCCGCCGTCGCGCGCGAGGCCCGCGAGCATCACATCGACAAAGTCGAGCGAGGGAGCCTCGCCCCGGGTTGAAACGTAACGCATTGATTCCGCTTTGATTTAAGGCCCGACGGCGGCCAAAGTCTTAGCCGCACACTACCCTTGAGAGGGCGCTTCCACAAGAAACGCTCAATTCCGCCGAAAGAGCCGCCCTGCGAGCCAGACAACGTAGACACCGGCCAATGCGAGCGCCAAGCCAAACCAGGTGATGGCATATTGCAGGTGGTTGTCAGGCAAATGGACCTCGAGCTTCCCCGGCTTTGGCCAGCCTCCGGACGGCATCGGCCCTTCCTGGTCGATATAGAATGGCGCAGCGCTAGCCCATTTCTTGAACGTCGCGATTGCGGTTGAATCGCGCAGGTACCAGACATTTTTTTTCGGATCGTCCGCGGGCGTGAAGGAATTACGCTCCTCCGGCCAACGCATGACACCGACGACGTCAACGATGCCATGTGGCACGCCATCGGTGCGCGTTGCCGGATCTTTTCGCTCATCAGGCACAAAGCCGCGATTGATGAGAACGATGCTGCCACCGGCGAGCCGCGCGGGCGCGAACACCCAGTAACCCGGCCCTTTTACATCCGGACGCAAGGGAGAGCCGGCGGTGTAAACCAGCGCTTCCTCGCCGTCGAGAAACTCCGCGGGAAAGGCCACACGGCGAAATTCCTCGCCATCTTCTCGGAGCTTTGGCCAGCTTGCGCGTGGCGGCAAATCTTGCGGAGCATGTGCAAGCCGCTCGTTCAACGTCGCGATCAGATTTTCTTTCCAGGCCTTGCGATCGAGCTGCCAGAGTCCGAGACCGCTCAAGAGCACAATGCCGCCAATCGCAAGCATGGCCGCATCAAGTATCGTAGCCCCGCGTTTGCGTCGCGATCGGCTCACACATCGCCCCCCCGTTCGAGGCGGCCTTCCGCCGCCTTGTGATGGTATTGTAGCGCTATCAGCAAGCCCTTCACCAATCGCAGTGGAGCGAGAGTCACGATCAGCACCAGCGGGAGCCAAAGCGCGGCATGCAGCCAGTATGGCGGCTGATAAAGCACTTCAGTCATCAGCGCTGCAAATACAACGATCCCGCCGCCGATGAGAATGACAAACACTGCGGGTCCGTCGCCCGCATCGGCAAAACCGTAATCGAGCCCGCAATGGCCACAGGCAGAGCGGAGTGACAGAAATCCCTGAAACAAGCGACCCTCGCCACAACGAGGACAGCGGCCGCGCAGGCCACGGCCAATTGGCAGAGCATCCGTCGAGGGCTGATCATTCATGATGAAGACTTAAACACCAAAACAAAAGGGCGGCGTGATGACGCCGCCCTTGTCGCGAAATCATACACGATTGTTCACTCGGGATGCGGCACGCCTGAGCCCCACACATATATACAGGCGAACAGGAACAGCCATACCACGTCGACGAAGTGCCAGTACCAGGCGGCGAATTCAAAGCCGAGATGCTGCTTCGAATTGAAATGCCCGGCCATCGCGCGCATCAGGCAAACGATCAGGAAGATCGATCCGATGATCACGTGCGCGCCATGGAAGCCGGTCGCCATGAAGAAAGTGGCGCCGTAAATGTTGCCGGCGAAGTGGAACGCTGCGTGCGAGTACTCATAAGCCTGCACGCAAGTGAACGTGAGGCCCAGCAGGACCGTAAGGATCAGGCCCCACTTCAGTCCTTGTCGGTCGTCTTCCAGAAGCGCGTGGTGCGCCCATGTGACTGTCGTGCCCGATGTCAGCAAGATCAATGTATTGAGGAGCGGCAAGTGCCAGGGATCGAAGGTTTCAATGCCCTTCGGCGGCCACACGCCGCCGGTGGCGGCGAGGCGCCCGACGTCATGCACATCGCCGGGGAAAAGCGCGGTGTTGAAATAGGCCCAGAACCAGGCGACGAAGAACATCACCTCGGAAGCGATGAACAGAATCATGCCGTAGCGGTGCGAAATCTGCACCACGCGTGTGTGAAACCCCTCGTATTGGGCTTCTCGAATCACATCGCGCCACCAGGCGACGAATGTATAGAGCACCCCGATGACGCCGACGCCAAACACCAATGGCGCGGCTGGGTACATATGGTGCATCCAGCTGATAGCGCCCACCGCCATCACAAAGGCGGACACCGCACCGACTGCCGGCCATGGGCTCGGATCAACCAGGTGATAGTCGTGCTGCTTGGCGTGAGCGTTAGCCATTGTCGTCGTCTCCGTTAGAGCTTGCTCTTGGTCGCGTCCGGTGTCTCTGCCACTGGCCGCTCCGGATTGCGCAGCCGGTAGAATGTGTAGGACAGTGTAATTGTGTTGAGATCGTCCTGATCGCTATCCTTCAGAATTGAAGGATCGACATAAAACACCACCGTCATCTCGCGGGTTTCACCTGGCTTCAGACGCTGCTCGGTGAAACAAAAACAGTTGATCTTGTCGAAATACGCGCCGACGGTCGGTGGCGAAACATTATAGGAAGCTTGTGCAGCGATTTCGCGCGCCGCTTCATTGACGACTTTATAATGAACGGTCGCCACCTCGCCAACGCGGACCTGAATCTCGTTTTGCTCGGGCAGGAATTTCCACGGAAGGCCGGGCGTAACATTGGAATCAAAGCGGATCGTGAGCGTACGCTCGAAGATGTGCTCCGGTGCTTTTTCCGCAACCTGCGTCGTGCCCCCGAAACCCGTGGTCTTGCAAAACCAGTTGTAGAGCGGCACCGCCGCGTAGGCCGCGCCAACCATGCCAATAACCACCGCCCCGCAACAAGCGGCGACCAGCACATCGCGGCTTAGCAGCTTTTGGTGGGGATGGCGGGAGGGAGTGGTCATGGTTCTGTTGGGTTTGTTGCTCAGATTGGGCGGATCAGGACGCCCGGGCCCTTCACCAATGTCATTGCATAGAACAACACAACCAGAGCCGCGAGCGCCAACGCGATGGCAATCGAGCGGGAACGCTGCGCACGCTTCTGTGCTTCCGTAAGCACAATGCCGTCGTCGTCGTGTTTCTCGCTCATAACAATCTCGGTGTTCACGCCGCCAATCGGGCAACTAGCCCGCCCCACCCGCGTTCCGCCAGCAAGACAGCAAACAGCAGAAAAAGATACAGAATCGAAAATGCGAAGAGATTGCGGCTCGCTCGCTCCGCGGGCCGACGTTCGCGCAGGACCTGCCATCCCAGCGCTAACATAATCGCACCAGCCGCAGCCGCGGTGGTTCCGTAGAGGGCGCCGGTATAGCCGAACAGCCAAGGCGTAATGCCAAGTGGCGCCAGGATGAGCGTGTAGAGCAGGATCTGCCGCCGCGTGCTGGTATCGCCGGCGACAACCGGCAACATCGGAATGCCAGCCCGGGCATAGTCGTCGGTGCGATACAAGGCCAGCGCCCAGAAATGTGG
>JBATYN010000141.1:0-2248 GCA_049674125.1 Pseudolabrys sp.
GCAGCGCGTGGTCGGGATTAATCTCGATTTCTACTTTGGTCAGGGGAAGTGGGTGACACAGCGGAATGAGGCCATGAGTCCGCTTCGCCGCCATAATGCCGGCCAGCCGCGCGGCGCCCAGGACGTCGCCTTTCATCGCGTTGCCTTCGAGGACCAGGTCAAGCGTTTCCTTCCGCATGATCACGCGGCCTTCCGCGATGGCGATTCTTTCTGTGGCGCCTTTATCGGTCACATCGACCATGCGCGCTTCGCCGCGCTGATCGATGTGGGTGAGGGGGGATGGAGCGGGCGGCGCGACGACCTTTTTTTGCCGTGGCTTTGCTTTGGCTTTGATTTTTACTTTAGGCCGCCTCACCGAGGTTTTTTTCGGGCGCCTCACAACGGATTTCCTTCGGCGCGCCATCGGTTTACTCCACTGCGGCGCGCTGGGAACCGTGCGCAAGCAGGGCGCGCGTCGCAGCTGTGACATCGGCCTGCCGCATCAGGCTTTCGCCAATCAGGAACGTCGAAATGCCGATGCGTTTGAGGTGCGCAAGGTCGGCCGGCGTATTGAGCCCGCTTTCGGCAACGACCACGCGTTGGCCCGAGACTTTCGGTGCCAAAAGCTCACTGACCGCGAGCGATGTCTTAAACGTCCGCAAATCGCGGTTATTAATGCCAATAAGCCTCGATTTCAGCTTGAGAGCGCGCACTAGTTCAACTTCATCATGAACTTCAACAAGGACGTCCATCCCGTTGGCAAAGGCTGCGTCTTCTATTTCTCGAGCCGCAGTGTCGTCGACGGCCGCCATGATGATCAGAATGCAGTCGGCACCAAGCGCCCGCGATTCCACGACTTGATAGGGTTCGTAGATGAAGTCCTTCCGCAAGGCCGGTAGCGCCGTGGCATTCCGAGCCTGGCCCAGGAACTCGGGTTTGCCCTGGAACGAGGGTGCATCGGTCAGGACCGAAAGGCAGGTGGCTCCGCCTGCTTCATAAGCTTTGGCCAATGATGGCGGGTCAAAATCGGCCCGGATAAGCCCTCTCGAAGGGCTCGCCTTTTTGATCTCGGCGATCAGCGCGTATCTGCCCCCCGCAATTTGTCGCTCGATGGCGCGTAGAAAGCCGCGCGCCGGCGAACAAGCCTTCGCCTCTTTCTCAAGCGACGCGAGCGGACGCTCGCGTTTGGCCGCCGCGATTTCCTCTCGCTTGTAAGCTTCAATCTTGGCGAGAATGTCGGCCAAAGTTACGCCTCCACGGCATTTGAGACTGCGATCAAACGGTCGAGGCGGCCTTCCGCTTCGCCGGTTTCAATTGATTTGCCCGCCAAAAGTGCCCCTTGCTTGAGATCCTTTGCCTTGCCCGCAACGATCAGCGCTGCGGCGGCATTGAGGATTGAAACATCCCGGAACGGGCCGGGCTTTCCTTTAAGCACGTCGAGCAATGCCTTGGCGTTATGTTCGGCATCGCCGCCGCGCAGCGCATCAGGTTTCGAGCGTGACAATCCGGCATCCTCCGGCGTCACCTCGAATGTCCGTATCTTGCCGTTCTCGAGTGCCGCAACGCTGGTCGGGCCCGCGGTCGTGATTTCATCAAGCCCGTCAGATCCGTGCACGACCCAGATACTTTCGGAGCCCAGATTTTTCAGCACCTGCGCCATCGGTTCGACCCAGTGCTTTGAGAAGGTGCCGATCATCTGCCGCTTGACGCTCGCCGGGTTCGACAATGGCCCGAGCAAATTAAAGATTGTACGAGTGCCAAGCTCGACGCGCGTTGGGCCGACGTTCTTCATTGCCGGATGATGCGCCGGCGCAAACATGAAACCGATGCCGGCGTCGCGAATGCAGATGCCTATCTGTTTTGAATCGAGCTCGATTCTGACGCCAAGCGCTTGCAAGACGTCGGCTGCGCCGGATTTCGATGACAGTGCGCGGTTGCCGTGTTTGGCGACCGGCACACCGGCGCCGGCGACGATGAACGCAGCACATGTTGAAATGTTGAAGGAGCCCGACGCGTCGCCGCCTGTGCCGACCACGTCAACGGCATCTGCCGGCGCTTTCACGCCCAGCATTTTGGCGCGCATTGTCGTGACGGCGCCGGTGATCTCATCGACAGTTTCTCCGCGCACGCGGAGCGCCATCAATAGCCCGCCCATCTGCGATGGGGTGGCTTCGCCTGACATCATACGGTCGAAAGCGCCCGCGGCTTCCTCACGCGTGAGGTTGGCACCGGTCGCGACCTTGGCGATGAGCGTTTTGAAATCGTCGGC
>JBATYN010000142.1:0-1639 GCA_049674125.1 Pseudolabrys sp.
ACATAGAACACGGGCGTAAAGATCAGGCCAAACGTGGTCACGCCGATCATGCCGGAAAACACCGCAGTGCCGAGCGTTTGCCGCAACTCGGCGCCAGCGCCGACCGCCCAGACCAGCGGCGTAACGCCAAGAATGAAGGCGAAGGACGTCATCAGGATTGGCCGCAACCGTAAATGCGCCGCCTCAACCGCGGCATCGAAACGGTCGCGGCCCGCATCTTCAAGCTGCTTGGCGAACTCGACGATCAGAATAGCATTTTTCGCCGCAAGCCCGATGAGCACCACAAAGCCGACTTGCGTCAGAATATTGTTATCCTGCCCGCGCAAGACCACGCCGACGATTGACGCGATCAGACACATGGGAACGATCAGAATGACGGCGAGCGGCAGTGTCAGGCTTTCAAATTGCGCCGCCAGCACCAGGAACACGAACACAACCGCGAGGACGAAGGCAAAGGTCGCGGTACTGCCGGCTCGGATTTGCTGGAAGGCGAGCGTGGTCCACTCGTAGGAGAAACCTTGCGGAAGGACCTGTGCTGCCAACTGCTCCATGATCTTGATCGCCTGGCCCTGGCTGTAGCCTGGCGCGGCTGCACCATCGAGTTCGGCAGCGGGATAGAGATTGTAGCGCGGCACGCGGTACGGCGCAGTGACCGTGCGCACTGTTGTGAAAGCGCCAAGCGGCACGGTCTCGCCAGTATTGTTGCGAACGCGGATCTTCAGAATGTCTTCGGTACTGCTACGGTTCTCGGCACGCGCTTGCGCCACCACGCGATAGGTGCGGCCGAACAGGTTAAAATCGTTGACATAGGACGACCCGAGATAGATTTGCAGCGCCGCAAACACGTCCGGCACACTAATGCCAAGCAGCTGCGCCTTGGTGCGGTCGATGTCGAGATAAAGCTGCGGTGTCGTGTTTTCGAACAGCGAGAAAACCTGCTGCAGGCCTGGTGTCTGCGCCGCGCGTCCCATCATCGCGTAAACTGCGTTCTGCAGGGCCTGCGAACCGCGGCCGGCGCGATCCTCCACCATCATGCGGAAGCCGCCGGCGTTGCCAATGCCGGAAACCGGCGGCGGGGCTGCAACGAAAATCAGGCCGTCATGGATCGCCGACAGGCGCTGGAACAGCTGCCCCTGGATTGCGCCGGCTGATTGCCGTGGATCTGCCGCCCGCTTCTCGAATGGATCGAGCGTGACGAATACCGCGCCGGCATTCGGGGCGTTCGTAATGGTGGCACCGGAAAAGCCTACGATGTTGACCGCGTGCGCGATTCCCGGGATCGACAGCGCGATCTCAACCGCCTGCCGGTTGACTTCATCGGTCCGGGCGAGCGAAGCCGCGGGCGGGAGCTGCGTAATGATGATCAGATAGCCGCGATCGAGTTGCGGAATAAAGCCGACCGGCGTTTTACGGAATTCGTTCAAGCCAAAGGCTATGACCCCGAAATAAATCACCAGCATCAACACCGGGATGCGCACAAGCTTTGCCGAGAGCTTGCCGTAGCCGCGCGTCAGCATGTCGAAATAATGGTTGAACACGCCGAAGAAGCTGCGGATCGGCCGGCTCCACCAATGGCCATCTTCGGTTTCGCTGTGCGGCTTGAGCAGCAGCGCGCATAATGCCGGCGACAGCGTCAGCG
>JBATYN010000143.1:0-13243 GCA_049674125.1 Pseudolabrys sp.
CGCTTAAGGCAATGATCGGCGGCCCTGCCAACGTCGTCCTTTCGGATATGGCGGCAAACACCACAGGGCATGGCAAGACCGACCATTTGAAAATCGTGGCTCTGGTGGAGGCGGGCGCGGCATTTGCGCGCGAGGTCCTTATGCCCGGCGGCACTTTCCTCGCCAAAGTTCTTCAGGGGGGCACAGAAGGCGCGCTGCTCGCCGCTCTCAAGCGAGACTATAAAAGCGTCAAACATATAAAGCCGGCAGCAAGCCGTGCAGATTCGGCCGAGCTGTACTTGCTCGCGACGGGATTTCGCGGCACAGGCGACGCAAAAACCTAGCCGGCGCGCTGATCCGAAGTTTCGACCGGCGTTGGAAGCCGGTCGGCCATTTCCGCGCCGGCGTCCGGCGACAAGCGGGCAAAGAGCAACACCGAGAGCGCGGAAACCGCCGCCACCGCCAAAAATGCGGGCGGAAAGTCGGCGGCTTGCAAAGGCCCACCACCCTTGAAGTGAACGGTCAACTCCACAGCCATCGCACCGATCGCTACGCCTGAAGACACTGCTAATTGCTGGGCAACGCTGACGAGCGCTGTCGCCCTGCCAATTCGGCGCGGCTCAACTTCGGCATAGGCGAGGGTATTGATGCTGGTGAATTGCAATGAGCGGAAGAATCCGCCGACGAACAACAAGATCACCATCAGTGCAATCGGCGTCGCAGCGGTAAAGCCCGCGCAGACGGCCAGGAACGCCGCGCTGATGATCGAGTTAATGACCAGGATGTTTCGAAAGCCGAAGCGGCGGAGAATGATGACTGTCGCCCATTTCATTCCCATCGCGCCAAGTGCCGTTGCAAAGGTGATCATGCCAGATTGGAAAGGCGTCATGCCGAAGCCGATTTGCAGCATGAGCGGCAACAGAAATGGCAGTGCACCGAGTCCGAGACGGAAGATAAAGCCACCGACGACGCTTGCAAAAAATGTCGGCAATCGAAACAGCGAAAGATCAAGCGCTGGATTCTCGGTGCGTTTCGCGTGGGCGAGATAGGCCGCGATGAAACAGGCGCCGCCAAACACCAGGGCGGCAACGATGGTCCAAGGCAAGAAGTTAAGTCCGAGCACCGAAAGCCCAAAGGCCATGCCGCCGATGCCAAGGCCGGCAAGCACCATGCCGGCAATGTCGAAGCGTTCGTGGTCTTCGGCGCGGACGTCAGGAATGTAGCGCGTGGCGAGTGCAATGCCGAGCAATCCAATTGGGACATTGATTATGAATATCCAATGCCACGTGGCGTATGTGGTGATAAATCCGCCGATCGGCGGCCCCAGGACTGGCCCGATCAGCGCCGGCGTGGTGACCCAGGCCATGGCGCCGACAAGTTCGCGTTTGCTGATGGTGCGTACCAGGACCATGCGTCCGACAGGGGTCATCATCGCGCCGCCCATGCCCTGGACAATGCGCGCGATGACGAAGTCGGTTAGGGAACTCGACAATGCGCAGCCGATCGATCCGAGCACGAACACGGCGATCGCGGCGCGAAACACGGTGCGTGCGCCGAAGCGGTCCGCAGTCCAGCCGCTGGCCGGAATGAAGATCGCGAGCGACAGCAGGTAGGACGTGACGGCGAGCTTGAGCGCCAGCGGATTAGTTCCGATGTCGGTCGCGATTGCCGGAAGCGAAGTGGCAATCACCGTCGAATCCATGTTTTCCATGAATAGGGCGACCGCTATAATCAGCGGGACTATGCGGTCACGGGGCATGGAGAATCCGGCGGGGCTTGGGCGTCATTGAGACAGGCTTCTTGAACTGTAAAGCGGTGGCGGAAGGAAGGCTGCTCTGCGTTTACGAGTTCATAACAGCTATCCGCGATTGCCCTAGGAATCGGCGCGATCCCGTGCTATCGACCCACGCCAACCCAAAAGCGGGCCGTGACGCAAGGCGAGGAACCCCTCGCAACGGGCTTTTTTAACCCCTTGCTGACCGGTCTGGTGCCTTTTCGGGCGAGACGGAGTTGGCGATGGCCGGAAAAAACAACGCAAGCCCCCGCGAAGGGCTCACATTCGACGACGTGCTGATCAGGCCCGGTCTGTCGGAGACACTGCCCGCTGACGTCGATATTCGGTCACGCATAACCAAATCCATTCCGGTCAACATCCCGATTATTGCCTCCGCCATGGATACGGTGACCGAGGCACAGATGGCGATTGCCATGGCGCAGGCCGGCGGGATCGGCGTCCTCCACCGCAACATGGAGCCGGATGAGCAAGCGGCGCAGGTGCGCCAGGTCAAGAAATTCGAATCCGGCATGGTGGTGAATCCGCTCACGATTGAACCGGATGCGACGCTTCAACAAGCGCTCGACCTGATGAAGGACAATCATATTTCAGGCATTCCAGTGGTCGAGCGCGCGGGCAATGCGCAACCGGGCAAACTGGTGGGGATCCTGACCAACCGCGATGTGCGCTTTGCGACCGATCCGCGCCAGAAAATTTCCGAGCTGATGACCAAGAAGCTTATCACTGTTCGCGAAGGAGTGAGTCAGGATGAAGCCAAGCGCATGCTCCACCAGCACCGCATCGAGAAGCTGCTGGTTGTGGATGCTCAGTACCGCTGCGTCGGTCTGATTACGGTCAAGGATATCGAGAAGGCGGTCGCCAATCCAAACGCCTGCAAGGATGAGCAGGGGCGCTTGCGCGTCGCCGCCGCCACTACGGTCGGCGACAAAGGGTTTGCCCGCACCGAGGCGTTGATCGCTGCCGGTGTCGACCTTGTCGTCGTGGACACTGCGCATGGCCATTCCAAATATGTGCTGGACGCTGTCACGCGCATCAAACGCCAGTCTAACAAGGTTCAGGTGGTGGCCGGCAATATCGCGACGGCCGAAGGCGCCAGGGCGCTGATCGATTGCGGCGCCGATGCCATCAAAGTTGGCATCGGCCCTGGATCGATTTGCACCACGCGGATCGTGGCCGGCGTCGGCGTGCCGCAGCTCACCGCCATCATGGATTGCGTTGAGGCGGCAAAGGCGAGTGGCATACCGGTGATCGCCGACGGTGGCATCAAATATTCCGGCGATCTGGCGAAAGCGATTTCGGCGGGTGCCGACTGCGCGATGGTTGGTTCGCTGCTCGCGGGGACCGACGAGACACCGGGAGAGGTGTTTCTGTATCAGGGCCGGTCTTACAAGACCTATCGCGGTATGGGTTCGGTTGGCGCGATGTCGCGCGGCTCGGCCGACCGCTACTTTCAGCAAGACATCAAAGATTCTCTCAAGCTGGTGCCAGAAGGCGTCGAGGGCCAGGTCCCCTACAAGGGCTCAGCTGCGACCGTTCTGCATCAGCTCACCGGCGGTCTGCGCGCGGCGATGGGCTATGTGGGGGCAAAAAACCTCACAGAGCTTCATTCTAAGGCGGAATTCGTGCGTATCACCGGTGCAGGCCTTCGCGAAAGCCACGTGCACGACGTGACAATCACCCGGGAGAGTCCGAACTATCCGAGCCGTGTGTAGTTATATTTCCTCGGGGAGAGGATGAGGGCTGTCCCATGTCAATTCAGTTTGTGCTTTTGCCGCTATTTGTTGAAGTATTGCTCACCTTCGGCGTCATGTTCGGCATGATGTATCATCGCACATCGACACTCCAGCGCGGCGAAACGCGTCTCCAGGATATTGCTCTGCGCGAACCGAATTGGCCGGTACGCGCCACGCAATTCGCCTACTCATTCGCCAATCAGTTCGAGTTGCCGGTACTTTTCTATGTACTGACAATTCTCGAAATCATGACTCACCATGCCGATTTGCTTTTCGTCCTTCTGGCATGGATTTTCGTACTGATGCGCGTATTTCAGGCGGTGGTTCACGTTACCAATAACAACGTTCGCTTCCGCGGCGCATTCTATGGTGTCGGCGCACTTATACTGTTTGTCATGTGGGTCATCTACATCGTGCGTATCGTGCTAGCGCTCCCATGACGCCTGCGGCGCGGCTCGCATCCGCCATCGAAATTTTCGCCGCCATCGAGAGCGAACGCCGTCCGGCCGCCGATGCGTTAAAGGCGTGGGGCCTCACGCACCGTTTTGCCGGCTCCGGCGACCGCGCAGCAATTGCCGGTTTGGTTTACGACGCGCTGCGGCGGCGCACATCGAGCGCGTACGTCATGGGTGCTGACACACCACGCGCGATTCTGCTGGGAATGCTCAAGCGCGAACGGGGAATGGACATCGACGCTGTCGCTAATCTGGCTGATGGCTCGCAATATGCTCCCGAAGCGCTTACTGCAGACGAGCGTACCTGCCTGGCGACCGCGGACATCAGTGCTGCGCCGCCACACGTTGCCGGTGACTATCCGGAGTGGCTCGAACCGCACTTCTTGCGCGCCTTCGGCGACGTGCGGGCGGAGGAGGGAGCAGCGCTTGCGTCTCGTGCGCCACTCGATCTGCGAGTGAATACCCTGAAAGGTGAACCTGAAGCTGTGACTACGGCGCTGGCGGACCTGAAGCCCGAAGCCACGCGCTGGTCGCCTTGGGGCCTTCGCATTCATCTTTCCGCCGACGCCAAGAGCCCTGCAATTCACGCCGAGCCGGCGTTCATGAAGGGGATGGTCGAAGTGCAGGACGAAGGATCGCAGCTGGCGGCCCTTTTCTCCAACGCCAAACCGGGCGAGCAGATTGTCGATCTCTGCGCCGGCGCCGGTGGCAAGACGCTGGCCGTGGCAGCGATGATGCAGAACAAGGGGCAAATTTTCGCCACCGACGATGACAAGCGGCGCCTGGCACCCATTCATGATCGGCTCAAGCGTTCTGGCGCGCGCAATGTCCAAGTCCGTAGCCCCAAATCGGTAGGCGGCGAAATCAGCGACCTGGCAGGGCGGATGGATCTTGTGCTGATCGATGCACCCTGTACCGGTACGGGCGCCTGGCGGCGGAATCCCGACGCCAAATGGCGAATGCGGCCCGGCGCCCTGGAGCAGCGCCAGAAGGAGCAGGCGGTAGTCCTTGGTCGGGCCGCGACCCTGCTCAAAGCCGGCGGCCGTATCGCCTACGTCACCTGTTCGGTGCTTGAAGAGGAAAATGGCGCCCAGATCCGTGCCTTTTTGGCGCAACACCCCAAATTTTCGGTCCAACCGCCGACCGAGATCACCCAGCCTCTCGGCGAGCGCGCCTTTATGTTTGGGAGGGCGGCGCGACTGTCTGTGGAGGGTATTTTGATCACGCCACGGACGGCCGGCACGGATGGCTTTTACGTGTCGGTTATGCGACGGGCTGGTTGAGGTTGGGGCCTTTTTTTACGCTTGGTAATAAAACGCAAACGCAATTCCCCGATTGTGCCCCAATCCGGGCCAAATTTGTCCGTGAAAATACAGTGTCTGGGGAACTGCGAAGCTCTCTTTTCGGGGTTATTTGATGCTGGTGGCCAGGCGCGATCCGCCATTTGACGTGGACGGATACAATGTCGCGCCCGGCGATCCGGGCGCCTACCGCGCTCCAAAAGCGCCAAGACTGACGCGATTCATCACGGTCGTTCAGATGGTCGGCTCTTTATTGGCGGTGCCGGTTGGCATCGCCAGCGCCTACTCATTCTACCGCGCGAATTTTTCTCCTGAGACGACCTGCCAAAGCTTACGCACCGGCATTGTAGCGATGCTCGACAAGAGCGTGGATGCGACGACCCGGCGGATCCTGGTCCGTCGCGACGTCGAAGCGTTCGAGAAGACGTGCGCGTCGGTCGACCCCGATGCGACTGCGGCTTTTAAAACTTTGCTCGCTGTCGAGAAAACGGCAACTCCCGCCGCGGCAGAGCCGGTTGCTCCGAAAATTCAGCATTCCGAAACGGCGCCGAAAGAGCCGGTACGCAAAGTCGAGCCACGACAGCAGGCAGTTGCCAAGCAGCCGGCCGTAAGTGGAGCGCCCGTTGTGGCCGAGCCCGCCAACCGTGATCCCGTTGTTTCGGATTCGCAATGGCTCGACGCGGTGCGTCAAGCTCTGGTGACTCATAAGCCGGAGCCGCCTGCAGCTGAGGCCGTCAAGTTACAGCCGGCGCCGGTTGTGCGCCCTGTTGTGCGAGAGAATGCTTCGGCGGCGCCTGCGGCGACATCTGTCCCTGCCGCTACAAATGCGCCGGCGCCAGCGTCTGCGCCAATCAATCTGGTGCCCCCCACAACCGCAGCCGCTCCCGCGCTGCCGCCCGCAATTGCGATCGCTCCGCCTCCGACGCAGCACGTGGACATCGATCATCCGGTGCCCCCGCAAGCCATCCCGGATTCAGCACCACCGAGCGATGAGGAAGCCGCAAAGCCGGACGAGCACGGCCGGTCGCGTATCGGCAAATGGATTTCGTCGATTCCCTTGCTGGGCCCGGCGGTGGACAACTCGCGGCAATGAGCCGTTAGCCTGTCTGCCCGCCCGCCACGGCCGCCAAATCCGCCCTTGACCTGCCAGCGACCCTTTTTTGTCGGGTCCCCGCACAACTCGTGTGAGGTGAGCGCGCTCGGTCTCGAAGACCAGGACGGCTTCCAAGCGTCCAACTGTGAACAAGCCGAATTGGGAGCATTTTTCTGAGCACGTTCGGGGCTAAGTTGCGTTACTGGGAATGCCTGAAGGCTAAAGCCCGCAAAAAGCGCCCCCGAACGGCGTTTGCGCGGCCAATTCCGGCCACGTTCGGGATGTATCGCCGTCCATGCACGACAAAGTTCTGATCGTCGATTTCGGCTCCCAGGTCACCCAGCTCATCGCGCGGCGGGTGCGGGAGGAAAAGGTCTATTCCGAGATCGTGCCCTATCAAAAGGCCGAGCTCGCCTTCCGGGAAATGAAGCCCAAAGCAGTGATTTTGTCCGGCGGTCCGGCGTCGGTGCTCGACAAAAACGCACCCCTCGCGCCACAAGCGATTTACGAGTCCGGCGTACCGGTGCTCGGAATTTGTTACGGCGAGCAGGCGATGGCAGCCCAGCTCGGCGGCAAGGTTGAGGGCGGCCATCATCGCGAATTTGGCCGCGCCGAGGTTACAGTCACCGAAGACACGCCGCTATTCGATGGTGTGTGGCACAAGGGCGAAAAATACCCGGTCTGGATGAGCCACGGCGACCGTGTGACGAAATTACCCGATGGCTTCCGCGTGCTCGGGACTTCACCGAATGCACCGATCGCCATCATCGGCGACGACAAGCGAAAATTCTACGCCACGCAATTCCATCTCGAAGTGATGCACACGCCGCACGGCGCGGCGTTGCTGCGCAATTTTGTGCGCAAGATCGCCGGTCTTTCTGGCGACTGGACCATGCGCGCCTTCAAGGACGAAGCGATCGAAAAAATTCGCAAACAGGTCGGCAAAGGCCGTGTGATTTGCGGGTTGTCCGGAGGCGTCGATAGCGCCGTGGCCGCTGTGCTGATCCATGAGGCAATCGGCGATCAACTGACCTGCGTCCTTGTCGATCACGGTCTGATGCGGCTCGCCGAGGCGCAGAAGGTAATCACCATGTTCCGCGACAGCTACAACATTCCGCTGGTGCACGTGGATGCGTCCGACATGTTTCTCAAAACGCTCGCCAGCGTTGAAGACCCCGAACAAAAACGCAAAACCATCGGCAAATTGTTCATCGACGTGTTCGAGGCTGAGGCAAAGAAAGTCGGAGGGGCAGAATTCCTCGCGCAAGGCACGCTTTATCCGGACGTCATTGAAAGCGTATCGTTCACGGGCGGCCCTTCGGTCACCATCAAATCGCATCACAATGTTGGTGGGTTGCCCGAGCGCATGCATATGAAGCTGGTCGAACCGCTGCGTGAATTATTCAAGGACGAAGTGAGGGTGCTCGGCCGCGAACTGGGTTTGCCGGAGATGTTCGTTGGCCGTCACCCGTTCCCAGGGCCGGGCCTCGCGATCCGTGTACCTGGTGCGATCACCCGCGAAAAGCTCGACATCCTGCGACTCGCCGATGAGATTTATATCGAGGAAATCCGCCGCAGCGGCCTGTATGACGATATTTGGCAGGCGTTCGCGGTGTTGTTGCCGGTGAAGACGGTCGGCGTCATGGGTGATGGGCGCACCTATGACTATGTCATTGGCCTGCGTGCGGTGACATCGACCGACGGCATGACCGCCGATTTTTATCCCTTCGACATGACGTTCCTGGGCGCGGTCGCGACGCGCATCATCAATGAGGTGAAGGGCGTCAACCGCGTCGTTTACGACGTGACATCGAAGCCACCGGGCACGATCGAGTGGGAGTAATCATGGCCATCGCCATCTACGGAATCAAAAACTGCGACACCATGAAGAAGGCACGCGCCTGGCTCGACAAGCACAAGGTCGATTACGCCTTCCACGACTACAAGGCCGCCGGCATCGAGCGCGACCGCCTGGAACGTTGGACCAAGAAGGTGGGCTGGGAAACGTTGCTCAATCGTGCCGGAACGACCTTCAAAAAGTTGCCCGATAAGGACAAGAACGGCGTCACCGAGGCGAAAGCCATTGCGCTGATGCTCAAGCAGCCGTCAATGATCAAACGGCCGGTGCTCGACGCCGGCGGCGGGAAGTTGCTGGTCGGCTTCAAACCGGAACAATACGCCGCACTCTTTGGCTAGCTGGGCCCGGCCTTGATCCGGCGGCTTTTACCTGCGACATGCGCCCCATGAATAAGCTTTTGGCCAACGCCGATTCTACACCACAAACGCCGCTAGCCGCGGAAGTCGATCGGCGGCGCACGTTCGCCATTATTTCCCATCCGGACGCCGGAAAAACCACGTTGACGGAAAAGCTGTTGCTGTTCGGCGGCGCTATCAATCTCGCCGGCCAAGTCAAGGCGAAGCGGGACCGCCGGTCTACACGGTCCGACTGGATGGCGATCGAGCGCGAACGCGGGATTTCAGTCGTCACTTCTGTGATGACATTCGATTATGACGGACGCGTCTTTAATTTGCTCGATACACCAGGCCACGAGGACTTCTCGGAGGACACATATCGCACGCTCACTGCGGTCGACTCTGCGGTGATGGTGATCGATGCGGCCAAGGGTATCGAGGCGCGTACGCGCAAGCTGTTTGAGGTCTGTCGCTTGCGGGATATCCCGATCGTCACGTTTATCAACAAAATGGACCGCGAAAGCCGCGATCCGTTCGAATTGCTCGACGAGATCGAAAAAACCCTGGCGCTCGATACCGCCCCGATGACGTGGCCGATCGGGCGCGGCCGGGATTTTGCGGGAACTTTCGATCTTGCGACAGGCGAAATGCGCCTTGTCGGCGAGGATGGAAAAACCGTCGACCCGCAACCGCTCGATCTCACCACGCTCGCCGCAAAAAATTCGATGCTCAACGCGAAGGCGACCACCGATGAATTGGCGCTCGTGAAAGATGCTTGCCGGACCTTCGATTTCATGTCTTTTCGTGAAGGCCATCTTACGCCGGTGTTCTTTGGTTCGGCCCTGAAAAATTTCGGCGTGAAGGATTTGCTCGACGCATTGGCGGTGTTCGCGCCGTCACCGCGTGCCCAAGTGTCGAACCTGCGCACGGTTGATGCGCACGAAAATGCGATGACGGCTTTTGTCTTCAAGATACAAGCCAACATGGACCCAAATCATCGGGACCGCATCGCCTTCGCGCGCCTGTGTTCGGGCAAGCTCCGGCGCGGAATGAAAGCGAAGCTGACCCGCACTGCGAAACCGGTAACGCTATCGACACCACAATTCTTCTTTGCGCAGGATCGTGCGCTGGCCGAAGAAGCTTACGCCGGCGACGTTGTCGGTATCCCCAATCACGGCACGCTTCGCATTGGTGATACGCTGACAGAGGGCGAGGACATCTCGTTCCTTGGTGTTCCGAACTTCGCTCCGGAAATTCTGCGGCGGGTCAAGCTTGGCGATCCAATGAAGGCCAAGAAGTTGAAGGAAGCGCTTCAGCAGATGGCTGAGGAGGGCGTCGTTCAAGTGTTCCGTCCGCTTGATGGGGCGCCAGCGCTCGTTGGCGTGGTCGGGCCACTGCAACTTGACGTCCTCAAAGTTCGCCTGTCGGAGGAATACGGCCTCGACATCGGTTTTGAGCAGCCGGAATTCCAGCTAGCGCGATGGATTGCCTCGACTGACACCAAAAAACTCGATGACTTCGTGCAGGCCAATTATTCGAGCTGCGCCGAAGATCTCGACGGCGACAAAGTATTCATGGCGCGCAATCAGTTCATCCTCGACTACACCCGCGAGCGCGCGCCGGGCATGTCCTTCACGGACATCAAGGACGTCAAAGATCGCCCTAATTGATCCGGATATCGGCGGCGATGATGACGGGCGCCCACCGCGCCATCTCTCTGTCAATTTGTGCACGGAATTCATTAGGGGTCGACCCGACGGGTTGCATGAGCTGGCTCGCAAGTTTCTCGCGCACCGAAGGTTGTTTTATTATTTCGGTCACGTCCCGGCTGATTTGAGTGACGGTCTGCTCGGGCGTTGCGCCCGGCGCAATTAAACCGTTCCACGCATCAGCTTCGACATCGATATCGGCTTCCTTCAAGGTCGGAACATCGGGCAAAAAAGGTGAGCGCGTGGCGGTCGATACCGCGAGAATCTTCACCTTGCCCGATGCTGCCTGCGGCGTGACTGAGATTGCAGGCAAACATGCGATTTGCGCATCGTTGCGAATGACGGCGGTAATCGCCTGCGGGGAGCTCGTATAGGGGACGTGGACCATTTTGACTCCCGCCTTGATGGCAATCGCCTCCATGGCGAGGTGAGACAATGATCCGATTCCAATCGATGCGTAATTATATTTGCCTGGGTTTTGTTTCAGGAGTGCGATCAATTCCGCGACAGAGTTAACCCCGAGGCTTGGATTGACAGCAAGGACGCTCGGCTGTGTGACCAGTTGCGTGACGGATGCGATGTCAGTGCGTGGATCATAGGGGAGTCTCAGGAAAAGCAGGGTATTGATCGCGAGTGGGCCGCCGATGCTGACGCCGAGTGTCGAGCCGTCGGGCGTGGCCCTGGCCACAACATCAGTACCCAGATTGCCGCTCGCGCCAGGCTTATTCTCAACGAGAAAGGTGCTCTTGGGATATTTCTTGAGGAGCCCATCAGCGACCAGGCGCGCAACGATATCGGGCGTCGATCCGGGTCCAAACGGGACGATGATCCGCACTGTTTTCGTAGGCCACTCCTGTGCCAACGCCGTCAGTGCCGGCAGGAGCAGGAAAAGCGAGAATGCGATACGTTTGAGCATGGAAGTGTCTCGGGCGGACGCCATAGCTGATAGTCACTGAAGGAGTGCAGCTTGCAATGGCGATGGCTATCCTCTACTGCGGCGGCAATCTAATGCGAGTGTAACATGGGTTTAGCGGTTCTTGTTCTAGGGCTGGCCGTATTTATCGGGGCTCACACTTTTGTGACCTTTCGCGATGCACGCGCGCGTGCGATCGCGCGTCTTGGCCAGGGGTATCGCGCGATTTTTGCGGTTACAGCGCTCGCCGGCCTCGTAATGATTGTTTGGGGCTACGGTCAATATCGCGCGCATGAATGGATTCAAGTGTGGTCGCCGCCGGCATTTATGCGGCACATCACGATCGGTTTGATGCTGTTCGCCGTAATCTTTGTCGTTGCGGCCTTTGTGCCGAGTCACATCAAGACCAAGCTAAAGCATCCGATGCTCGCCGGTATAAAGACTTGGGCGCTTGCGCATTTGCTTTCCAATGGCGATCTCGGTTCGATCCTGTTGTTCGGAGCCTTTTTGGCGTGGGGTGTTTATTCCCGTATCGCTGCCAAACGTCGCGGCGATCTCGGGCCCAAAACCGCGCCAGTGGGTTGGACCAATGATGCAATTGTCGTTGCACTCGGTGTCGTAGTTTACCTTGCACTCGGCTACGCGTTTCATCCGGCTGTAATCGGCGTGCCGGTATTTGGGAAATAGTAATGTCGGTCCAGGACGAAATCCGGCGGCTCACCGCACCCGATATTCGCGCGCGCAAAGGCGGTGAGCCGATCGTCTGCCTGACCTCTTATCACGCGCATACCGCGCGTATCGTCGATGCGCATTGTGATGTGATTCTCGTTGGTGACTCACTCGGCATGGTGATGCACGGCCTTGAGACCACCGTTCCAGTCACGCTCGATATGATGATCCTGCAAGGTCACGCTGTGATGCGTGGGTCCAAGAAGGCGCTTGTCGTTGTGGACATGCCCTTCGGCTCCTACGAGGCCTCGAAGGAGCAGGCGTTCATGAATGCCGCGCGCGTGTTGAAGGAAACCGGCTGCGGCGCAATCAAGGTGGAAGGCGGCAAACGCCTGGCGGAAACGATCGGCTTTCTTGCAGAGCGTGGCGTGCCGGTCATGGCGCATGTCGGGCTGACGCCGCAGGCTATTAATACGATCGGTTCGTTTCGTGCCCAGGGCCGAGATGAAGCCGACTGGACACGCATAGAAGAAGACATCGTTGCAGTTTCGCAGGCAGGCGCCTTTTCGGTGGTGATCGAGGCCGTCGCAGAGCCGCTCGCGCGGAAGCTGACGGCCGCGGTTCCGATTCCGACGATCGGCATCGGCGCGAGCGTGGCCTGCGATGGGCAAATTCTGGTTCTGGAAGACATGCTCGGCCTGTCGCCGCGGGTTCCGAAATTCGTCAAGCGCTACGGCGAGCTGGGTCCCGGGATCGAGCGCGCGATCGCGGCCTACGCCGCGGATGTACGGTCGCGCGCTTTCCCCGGCCCGGAACACGTCTATCGGATGAAAAATAAGAAGGGCTAAGGCCCTGAAATATTAACGATTGTCGGCTTTGACTTTGCCTTAGGCGCGCCACATCGGTAGGTTACGGCGCAATGCGGCCCGGGGTGGGCTGTGCGCGGGTCTGGAGCCATTTGTGGCCGACATTTTTCATGAAGTAGACGAAGAAGTCCGGCGCGAGCAGCTCAAGAAGCTGTGGGATCGCTACAGCGTCTATTTGATCGCGCTCGCGGTACTGATTGTCGCGGGTATAGGCGCCTGGCGCGGGTACGAGTACTGGGTGGCCAAGAGAGCCGCCGCGGCCGGTGCTGCCTTCGAAGCGGCAATGACCCTGAGCGAGCAGGCCAAATACAGCGAGGCGGAGACTGCCTTCGACAAAGTGGCGGCCGAGGCGCCGGAGGGCTACCGGGTCTTGGCGCGCATACGCGCGGCTGGCGCGCTCGCGCAGGTCAAACCGGCTGACGCGATAAAAGCATACGACGATCTTGCCGCTGACGCCTCGCTTGGCGCGGCTCTCCAGGATCTCGCCGGGGTCCGTGCGGGCATGCTGCTGGTGGATGCGGCGCCCCTGGCGGATAT
>JBATYN010000144.1:0-25998 GCA_049674125.1 Pseudolabrys sp.
GCGGTATTGGGCGTGAGGCCACAAGCGTCCTGGACTCGCGTCCAAAGCTTTCGCAAGGCGCGGAATTTGGCGATGGTAAGAAACTCGTCAGCGTCGGCCGATAGACGAAAATAGATCATGGCCGCTGCGTCGTTGAGCGCGGCGCCATTGTCTTCTAGCGCGCGCAGATACGCGACTGCACTGGCGATGGCAAAAGAAAGCTCCTGTGCTTCTGAACCGCCCGCATTGTGAATGATGCGACCGTCGGCGACCGCGAACGGTCCACGAAAACCTTGCGACGACAATCCACCGATCATGGCGGCAAAGCTTTTCGACAGCATGTCCCAGGTCTGTGGGCTTGTACCCGAAGCGGCAAAGCCGCCGATTGGATTGATGCTGGCGCGCATGTCGACCGATGCTGGCGCAAGCTTGCGGCTTTCCACCAATGCAGCGAATTGCTGGATTACGCTGCGCGTCGCAGGGCTCAAATTGAAGTCGATGGTGATGCCGGCATCGAGCATGACGCCGTCGAACACCCGCGCCAATGTTTCAGCTGACGCCTGGAGTCCATAGCCATTGGCGCTGACCGAGCCGGCCATAACGATCGTGAGCCCGGTGGCGCCGTTTTCGAGATCCTGCAGCGCTTGCGCATTCGCTGCCGCCGGATCGGGATAGTCGACGCGCTGCATCAAGGTCCAGGCCGTCCCCGGCGTGCGGCCGATGAGGGGGTTCAACCCGGCCGCGCGGGCATAAAGCGGTTCAATGCGGAGGCCGTCATAGGTCCGGCTCACGAGCCGCTTTTCGAATGCGGCACCCTTGAGCGCGGCCTCGACCAGCATTCGCCATTCCGGCTCACTTGTCGGCGGAAATTCAGCCGCGAGGGGTAAATCGTCGGTCATCTGGGCAAAATGGCACAGTCGGCATCGTCCGGCCATTGAGTTGAAGCAAATTGCATACCGGCCCCGCGAAAGCCACTAGGGCAGGCGATGGATCCCGCCGGCATCGACTGTTTTGGCCGCGTCGGCTACGCGCCGCCCCGCGATGATCCAGTCCCCGGCGATCTCCGCCAGCGGTATCAACACGAAACCGCGTTCGAACAACCGCGGATGCGGCAACGTGAGGTTTGGCTCGTGAAGCAGCAAATCATCATAGGCGATGATATCGATATCGGCAGTCCGTGGTCCGTTGCGCTTTTCGTGAGCGCGATCCCGGCCGAGCTGTAACTCTATGTTCTGTGCCCGCGCCAAAAGCTCGCGGGGATTGAGGGTGGTCTCCACGGCGATCGCGAGGTTTACGAAATACGGTTGGTACTTAAAGCCCCAAGGGGGCGTCCGGTAGTCGGACGAACGCGCCGTGAGACGCACATCCTTGCCATCGCAGAGCAAGTCGATGGCGCGCTCGAGAATGGCCCGGCTGTTTCCGACATTGCCGCCCAGCGCCAGCAGCGCCCTAGCCATGACGGCTCCGCACCAGCGTCACGCCAACATCGCTGAAGGTTGCGGCAATCGGGGCATGAGGCTTATGAATTGTGACCCGCACCGAGCGCACGCGCGGGAATGCTGCGAGTATCGCGTCCGCCACACGTCCTGCGGCCGCCTCGATCAAGCGGAACCGTTGCGCGGAAAATGCGTCGCTCGCGCAATCGACGACTTTGTCATAAGAAACTGTGTCCATGACCTTGTCGGAGCGCGCCGCGGCATTGAGATCAATCTCAAGATCGAGATCGATCTTGAAACTTTGCCCCACCTTTGCCTCGTGGACCATTACGCCGTGGTAAGCGTGGAGCGTAAGTCCCTTGATAAAGATCCGGTCGTTCATCGCGCTGCCCCGATTGCGGCGGCAATCCGCAATGCCTGTACGGTTTCTTTCACGTCGTGCGCGCGCACGATGCTTGCGCCGTTCTCAACCGCCAGCCAGTGAGCCGAGATCGATCCACCAATTCGCTCTTGCGGGTTAGATGGTGTCACCGTGTTGATAAACCGCGTGCGTGATGCGCCGACCAGGAGTGGCAGATTGAAGTGTCTAAACTCCGCAAGCCGGGCGATGCAAACAATACTCTGCTCGGCGGTTTTGCCAAAGCCGATCCCCGGATCAAGTATGATGTTTTCGCGAGCAATGCCTGCGCGGGCCGCAATTTCCAGCGAGCGCACAAAGAAAGCGTTCACCTCGGCGACAATGTTGATCGAGGCATCGGCGGCGTCGCGATTGTGCATCACAATCACCGGGACGCCATGTTTGGCGACCAGTGGCGCCATATCGGAATCGCGTTGGAGGCCCCAGACGTCGTTTACGATGCGCGCCCCTTGATCGATGGCCCAAGCTGCAATCGACGCTTTTATCGTGTCGATCGACACTGGCAGGCCGAGCTTGACGACCGCGGGCAAAATCAGAGCTAACCGAGCCTTTTCGTCGTCGGCTGTTACCGGAACTGCACCTCCATAGGGGCGCGTCGACTCCGCGCCAATATCGAGAATGTCGGCTCCAGCTGCGGCTATTTCCGTGGCATGGGCAATGGCGACCGCAGGCTCAAGAAACCGGCCGCCGTCGGAAAAAGAATCCGGGGTCACATTGAGGATGCCCATGACGAGTGGGCGGCCAAGTGACAACAGCGCGGAAAGGGCATGCGGCGCCTGGACAGCGGCTTTATCTAGGGTTCGGACGCTTCCCATGCTGGTCGCTTTGCGCGGTGCGCGAGGGACTGTCAAGCAGGTGTCGCGGACTCAATTCAATAAGTGATCTTCAATGGCAACAGCTTGGCGTTTTCAATCCAACGTTTGACGACTTTTTCGGACGGCAGTAGGCGAACCAGTTTGCGCTTCCTGTTTGCGTCCGCCATCGCCTTGGCGAGATTGAGCGGATTTCGGTACTTGAGTTCCTTTACTGTGTCGACGCCAGCAGCCTGCAACAGTTCGGCGTATTCCTTGCTGATGCCTTTAATGCGCATTCGGTCGGCGACGTTGGCCCAGCACAACAAACGTTTCTCGTCGAAGCCGGTTTTCTCGGAAAGAAGTTTGCGTCCCTTTACAGTGCGGGCTGCTTCCAGCAGGCGGTCCGTGGATCTGATCCCAACCGATTTGAGAACAATGGCGATGTCGCCATCGACTCCCTCGATATCGGTGATGGGATAAGACATCCGCGCCTCCTCCGCCTTTTATTTGTTTGGGTACGACGAAATACGGCTCAAATAAACTGACTCAATCCGGGGATCGCACCAACGATTTCTCCAACTGCATCGTCGCCGATTTTTTCCCTGGCATAAGATATGGTTTCCCGGGTGACACTTTGCACTTGTCCCATGCTCAGACCCGCAGCCATCATTTTGGTCCCGGCGCCCATGATGCCGCCCAGCGAAAACATACCGCCGCCGGCATCCGGCTGTTTTGCTAAGAGGGCATCCGCCCCGGGAAGTTTGTCGATGAGAGCCTGGACCTTATCGTTTGGCCCTTCCTTGCGCAGGAAATCAAGGATAATTCCGACCGCTTTTTCCGCGGCACCCCGTTCGACGCCAACCTGGGCGACGAGACGCTCGATCAACTCATCCATGATCCCCTCACGCCCCCGCACTCGTGGCGGAATTGCAGTTATTATATTGAACGTCGTTTTCGTCGATGACAAGCGGTGTCCAGTGTCATTTGTAATTGATGGACGATGCCTCGCAGCTATCACTCGCACCGTGTCAAGTGAAATGATTCACAATGATCAAATTCGAACGCACTGTGAGATGCAACCACGGGCCGGCTCCTGGGACGGTGCAGCGCATGAAATTCGGTAGACCCGCTTGAAGAATGATGGCGTGGCTGCCGACCAATTCGAGGTACCTATAAGCGGTGCGGTGCGGCAACCCATGGCGCCCACCGCGCCCTTTTGTGTAAATCTGTGATTTTACCACCAGTAATGGGCCAATTTGATTGGCCCACCGGGCTGTATGTGCTTAAAAAATCCTGAAAGAAGAAGGATATACCGACTAGCGGGCTCTGGGTCGTGTATCCGGTCGGTCTACAGTCGGAAACGTAAGAAGGGCAAAGTCGTGTTGAATGACAGAGGACGGCGTTGATGAAGTCGATCAGAAGATCGCATATCGTTGTAGTTGCCGACAGCAGTCATGGGCATGATTTGATGGCGCGTTTACGCCGTATGGACGTAGCGCAGGTCACGGCTGTCACCGATCTTGAGGAGGCGCGGCGCTTGTGTCGTGTTGGCAATGCCGATGCCTGTTTAGTAGCGATCAATCTTGCGCTCCCCGATGACACGCTGGCGACGGAAGGTGACGCACCAGGGCGATTTCGCGGCATCCCCGCACTTATCGTGGCGCCGGTGGTTACGCCCCATCTGCGCCGGATGGCGCGCCGCTGCGGCTATAGAGCAGCTGTCTCGGCGACGATTCCGTCGCGTTTGCTTTACCGTCGTATAAGTGCGGTACTTCAGGGTCGTCGCGATGTTCGGCGCCTTCAACGCCCCGCCATCGGCATACAGCGCGTGATCCCATCAAATTCGACCGCTTCAGACAGCCGAACCCTGCATTGATGGTGCTTTTCAGCCCGCATCTGCATTGCTAGCTTCCAGCCGCAAGGAGCCCACTATGAAAACGCTCGAGGCGGTTTTGAGCCGCATCGATCAGGATATCGACCAGAGCGTGGAACGATTGTTTGCGCTTTTGCGGATTGCTTCGGTCTCGACCGACCCCGCCTTTAAAGATCAATGCCGAGCGGCAGCAGAACACGTCGCTGCTGACCTTAAATCGATTGGCTTCGAGGCCGCCGTACGGCCGACCGCCGGCCATCCGGTCGTGATTGGTAAGTCGAACGGCGTTGCGGGGCCGCGCGTGCTATTTTACGGCCACTATGATGTGCAGCCGGTCGACCCCCTCAATTTATGGAAGACACCGCCGTTCGAGCCACGCATCGAAACTTTGCCAGACGGACGCAAAATCATCGTCGCGCGCGGGGCTTGTGACGACAAAGGCCAGGCGATGACGTTCATCGAGGCCTGCCGCGCGTTCAAAGCCGTCGCAGGAAAGTTGCCGCTCCCGATCACGATGATGATTGAAGGCGAAGAGGAGTGCGGCTCCAAGAACCTGTTCGATTTCGTTCGCGACAACGCTGCCGAGTTCAAACTGGATCTGGCATTGGTTTGCGACACTGCGATGTGGGACCAGAAGACACCTGCCGTAACCACGTCACTGCGCGGTCTGGTCTACGAAGACGTCAAGATTATCTGCGCCGACCGCGACCTGCATTCCGGCGTGTTCGGCGGCGCCGCACAAAACCCGCTGCGGCTTTTGACCAAGATCCTCGGCGCCATGTGGGACGACAAGGGCCGCGTCACCATCCCCGGGTTTTATGACGGCGTGAAGGAACTTCCGGCCGATATCAAAGCAGACCTGAAAGGGCTTGATCTCACCGCTGAAAAATTCCTCGCACCGATCGGCCTGAAAGAGCCGTCAGGCGAGATAGATCGCATGTTGATCGAAATGATCACCACGCGTCCGACGGCGGAGGTCAATGGGATCATTGGTGGCTATACGGGTGAGGGCGCGAAAACCGTTATCCCTGGTGAAGCCAGCGCGAAAGTTTCGTTTCGTCTGGTCGGCGAGCAGAACCCCGAGAAAATCCGCGACGGCTTCCGCGCCTTCGTGCGGTCGCGGCTGCCGGCGGACTGCAAGGTCGAATTCGGCAATTTCGGATTGGCCCCGCCGATCCAGCTCTCTTTTGACAATCCAGCTCTCAACAAGGCGCGCGCGGTGCTGGCCGAAGAATGGGGTCATAAGGCGGTTGCAGTTGGCGCTGGCGGCTCAATTCCAATTGTCGCCGACTTCAAGAGCGTCCTCGGGATGGATTCCTTATTGGTCGGCTTTGCGCTCGACGATGACCGTGTCCATTCGCCGAACGAGAAATTCGACTTGAAGTGTTACCATAAAGGCATCCGTTCCTGGGCACGTATCCTCGACGCGCTCGCACGAGCATAACGCCAATTCACTCACTTAAGCTGATCGGCCACCTTGTCGACGCCAGCCTGCGTATTGTCGTCGTCTTTGTCGGACGACGCTGACACGCCGATGGCGCCGATCACGTCGTCGCCAGCCGATGCCCAGCATGGGCGTACAAAGTGACAACCCCAGGCGCGCAGACTATTTCTTGAGCTTGTAGCCGGTCCTGAACATCCACCAGACCGTGACCAGGCATGCGCCGAGGAACAGCAACGTCATACCCACACTGACGCTATGGCTCACGTCGGAGATCTCAAAGAAACTCCAACGAAATCCACTGATTAGATAGACCACGGGGTTGAACAGCGCGATGGTCTGCCACACCGGCGGCAGCACACTGGTTGAATAAAAAGTCCCGCCGAGGAACGTCAGCGGCGTGACGATCAGCAGCGGCACAATTTGAAGCTTCTCAAAGCCTTCGGCCCAGATGCCGATGATGAAGCCGAGCAGGCTGAAGGTCGCGGCCGTCAGGATCAGAAACGTCACCATCCAGAACGGATGCACAATATGGAGCGGCACGAATATCCAAGATGTCGCGAGGATAATCAGCCCCAGAATGATCGACTTCGTTGCTGCGGCGCCGACATAGCCGAGCACGATCTCAAACGGCGATACCGGCGCCGAAAGAATTTCGTAGATTGTCCCCGTGAAACGCGGAAAGTAGATGCCAAACGAGGCATTCATCGTACTTTGGGTGAGGAGGGTCAGCATAATCAGGCCTGGCACGATGAAAGCGCCGTAGGAAACACCATCGATCTCCGTAATCCGCGAACCGATCGCTGCCCCAAAGACCACGAAATAAAGCGACGTGGAAAGCACGGGCGAGACAATGCTCTGCCAGACCGTGCGTGCGGTGCGTGCCATCTCGAAGGTATAGATTGCGTTGACGGCTCTGAGGTTCATTTTCTGTCGCTTACCAGTCCGACGAAAATATCTTCGAGTGAGCTCTGCGTGGTGTTCAGGTCGCGAATTCGAAGACCTGCACGTGACAGCTCGCCAAGGAGCGTTGCGACGCCGGTGCGTTCCGCTTTGGTGTCGTAGTCATAAATGAGGCTGCTGCCTTCATCTCCGATCGAGAGTTTGAATGCCGAAAGTTCAGCTGGAATTGCCGAAAGCTTCTCATGCAGCTGGAGTGTCAGCTGCTTCTTTCCCAACTTGCGCATCAGCTCGGCTTTGTTCTCAACGAGGATGATTTCCCCTTTATTGATGACGCCAATGCGATCCGCCATGTCCTCGGCTTCCTCGATGTAGTGCGTGGTGAGGATGATCGTCACCCCCGAGGCGCGCAGGTCGCGAACCACCTGCCACATATCTTTGCGTAATTCGACGTCGACACCGGCAGTCGGCTCGTCCAAAAAGAGAATTTGTGGTTCATGAGATAGTGCCTTGGCGATCAGCACGCGCCTCTTCATGCCGCCCGAGAGCGTCATGATCTTATTGTCCTTCTTGTCCCATAGGGACAATGCGCGCAGCACCTTTTCGATATAGGCGGGGCTTTTTGGCTTGTTGAACAGGCCGCGACTGAAACTAACGGTCGCCCACACGCTTTCGAAGGCGTCGGTGTGCAATTCTTGCGGTACCAGGCCGATCAACGAGCGCGCGGCTCGGTAGTCGGAGATAATGTCGTGTCCATCCACGGTGACCTTGCCTTCGGTAGGCACGAGGATGCCGCAGACAATTCCAATTAATGTGGTCTTGCCGGCACCATTTGGTCCGAGCAGGGCAAAGATTTCGCCGCGGCGTATGTCGAGGTTGACGTTTTTCAGCGCCTTAAAGCCGGAGGCATAGCTTTTCGACAGATCTTTGATGGAAATGACTGGTTGCATGGTGCGGCGATCGAGGAGGGGCGCAGCTGCCATATAGGATGCGGAACTCGGCGACGCCAGCCCCGGTAAATTGCGACGAAAGTGCTAGGCAAAATCCGCGATCGCGCGAAGATCGCTCAGCATCTGGATAGGTTGAAAGTCCAGATATTCGTCCGGAAGTTTGCTCCGATTGATCCAGAATGACCGAAAGCCAACGGAGACGCCGGCCATAACATCCCAGCGGTTCGACGAAACAAATGTCACGTCGCTGGCGGCACATTTAAAGTGATCGGTGACAAGGCCATAGACCTCCGGTCGCGGTTTGAACATTTTCAACACCTCAACCGACAACACTACATCAAGGTCGCTGCCAATGTTGGCGGCGTCGACCGCGGCCTTGAGCATCGCGGGCGATCCGTTTGAGAGGATACCGATCTTGCGGCCCTTCGCCTTCAGTGTCTTGAGCACGACGCGCGCGTCAGGGAATGCGTCGAGTTGGAAGTAGGCGTCGAGCAACTTTGGTTTGAGGGATTTATCTACGCTCGGCGTGACCGCTAACGCATAATCGAGTGCGCGTTCGGTAAGCACCCAAAAATCCGTGTAGTGACCCGCGAGCGTCAGTGTCCAACTATATTCAAGCTGCTTAGTCCGCCACACTGCCGAAATGCGGTCTGCATCAGCCCCCGCCTGATGGCGGTGGCGGTCAATTGCCGCATGCACATCGAAAAGCGTGCCGTACGCGTCAAAAACGTAAATTGTCGACATGGCATCCTCCGGACCGAGCCTTTACTTTGCGTTTGATCTTTTCCGAAAACCGGGGCTCCCTTTTCAGGAGCATGCGCTATGGTTGCAGAGCGCGGTGGCTGGCGCAAAGACAATGAGGCGCGGCCACAATCGGGAGTGGTGAATGGCGTCGGGACAAGGCTGGTCAAAAACGTGGACGTATTACGAGGGGGATTGGCACGAGGGGAATATCCCTATCATGGGCGTGCGCGACCACGCCGCATGGCTGTGCTCCTCGGTATTCGATGGCGCTCGCACCTTTGAAGGCGTGTCGCCCGACCTCGACCTTCATTGCGCGCGGGTAAACGCTTCGGCTGAAACCATGCACCTGAAACCCGCGGTTTCGGCCGACACATGGCTCGGTCTCACTCGCGATGGGATCAAGCGGTTCGACGTGGACGCCGCGCTATACATTCGTCCAATGTATTGGGCTGAGCGAAGCGGCACGCTGCTCGTGGCACCTGATCCTGATTCGACCAAATGGTGCCTGAGCATCTATGAGGCGCCGATGCGTAATCCGGAGGGCTTCTCCATTACGTTGTCGCCTTACCGCAAACCGAGCCTGGAATGCATGCCGGTCGATGCCAAGGCCGGGTGCCTTTATCCCAACAACGCGCGGGCGCTGATCGAGGCGAATTCGCGCGGTTATGGCAATTGCGTGGTGCTCGACCTGATTGGCAATGTGGCGGAACTTGCCACCGCTAATCTGTTCGTCGGCAAGGATGGCGCCGTATTCACGCCGGCCGTCAACGGCACTTTTCTAAATGGCATTACACGCCAGCGTGTCATCAAACTACTTCGTGATGCCGGCGTAAGCGTCATTGAGACGACGCTTAGCTATCGTGACGTTCAGAACGCGGACGAGATATTTTCGTCTGGCAACTACTCAAAAGTCATGCCGGTCAACCGCATCGGCGAGCGGTCACTGCAGCCGGGTCCGCTCTATCGCAAGGCTCGCGAGCTTTATTGGGATTACGCGCATGGTTGACCGTACTTCTCCCGTCGCCATTGTAGGTCTCGGGCTGATGGGCGAGGTCTATGCCGGACGTCTGATTGCTGCGAAAATTCCGGTGGCTGGCTTCGACATCGATCCTGCCCGGAGCGCACGCCTTGCGGAAATCGGCGGTCGTCCGGTTGCATCGATTGCGGAATTGGCTAAGCCCGCGCGCTGCATTATCGTTGCGGTATTCGATACAGGGCAGGTCGAAGATGTGATTGAAAACCATCTGTTGCCCGCGCTGGGCGATGGTTCCGGCAAGATCGTTTTATGTATGAGCACGTGCGATCCGGATCGCGTGTCAGGGCTGGCGAAACGTGTTGTGCCACGCGGCATCCGCTATCTGGATGTGCCAGTGTCGGGTACCAGCGAACAGGTGCGCCAGGGCGATGGTGTGGCGCTGATTGGCGGCGATATCGGAATCGCCGAAGAGGTGAGCGACGTTTTGGATGCGCTGTTCGCGCGCCGATTTCATGTCGGCAAGGTAGGCGATGGCGGGCGTGCCAAACTCGCAGTCAATCTGATTCTTGGCCTCAACCGTCTGGCCCTGGCTGAGGGGCTTGTTTTTGCCGAGCGGCTTGGACTCGATCCGGTTACTTTTCTCGATGTTGCGCGCGGCTCTGCGTCGTATTCGCAAGTGATGGAAACAAAAGGGCCGAAAATGGTCGGGGGCAATTTTTCGCCGGAAGGTCGGGTCAAGCAAACGTTAAAGGACACTCACTTGATGCTGGATCAAGCAAGCGCCGTCGGACAAAAGCTTTCCATGCTCGAGGTGCATGCTGATGTATTGGAAGCGTGCGTGCGTGCAGGTGATGCGGATCTCGATAACAGTGCAATCATCAAAGAGGTCCGTCGCCGAGGCGCGAATATATAAACCAAAATTGAATGGCAGGGTGGGAGGAGCTAGGAGATGAAGAAGCTACTTTTTTCGGCCGCTTTGACGCTCGTCGCAAGTCTAGCGATCCCCGCTTTCGCGCAAGAATGGCCGCAAAAACCAATTCGCATCATCGTGTCGTTCGGTCCCGGCGGGGGCGCGGACATTATTGGCCGAATTCTGGCGGACTCGATGCAGGCCAAGCTCGGCAAACCGATCATTATCGAGAACAAGCCCGGCGCCGGCGGCATTATCGGTAACGAGGTCGTCGCCAATGCGGAACCGGACGGCTACACGCTCGGCGTCATGACCGCTGGCCAGATCATCGCAGCGGTCACCAGAAAAAATATGCGTTACGATACGCTGATGGCGTTCGCCCCGGTTGGCCAGATTGCGACCGCGAGCTTGTTGATCGTTACGCGTCCGGATTTTCCGGCTAACAATGTGAAGGAACTGGTTGAGGCCGCGAAAGCCGACCCGGGCAAGATTGTCTTCGCGAGCTCCGGCTTTGCTGCCACCCAGCATTTTGCCGGAGAAATGTTCAAACAAACTGCAAAAGTGAATTTGCTGCACGTTCCCTTCAAGACTTCGCCCGAAGCCATCAATGCGACTCTCGGCAAACACGCTGATGTGCTGTTCGACACAGTGTCGGCGCTAATAGGCCAGGTGCAGTCCGGTCAGCTCAAGGCGCTCGCCGTTACCGGCAAGGACCGCTTTCCTGCGGTGCCGGATGTTCCCGCTGCGGCGGAATCCGGGGTGCTTCCGGGCTACGACGTGACGACCTGGTACGGTCTGTTCGCGCCGCGCGGCACGCCGACACCGGTAATCGCGATACTGAACAAGACCATGAACGAAAGTCTCGCAGATGAAAGTGTACGCCAGCGCATGGCCGCGGCCGGCGTCGTGGTCAAGACATCTACGCCACAGGCATTCGGAGATTTTATGGCAAGCGAATACAAGCGGTGGGATGCAGTGCGCGAAGCCGCAGGAATCCCGCAGCAGTGAGCAGGCTAGTTTCGAGACACATCGATTGGACGATTTTCCGCCATTGAGCGGATGACCGCTTCAAATGCGCCGGCGACATCAAGCATCTCGCCGGTAGACACCGGAAACGGCTTGCCGCTCTCGATCGTTTCGCCGAAGGCTTCCAACAGGACGCCGAGCGAGTCGACCGCAGGATAAATTTGCGTCACCGGCTGCTCGCCGACCTTGGCGACGGTGAGTGTCGTTTCCTCACGCGCTTCCGCCCAGCCTTTCGTGCCGAACACCATAATTCGCCAGTACATTGGCGCCGCGCGCACGGTGGCAAGCACGCCAGTAGCGCCGGTCGAAAATCGTACGAGTGCGGCGGCCGTGTCGCGTGGGTCGGGTGGCGCCTTTTGGAAATGGGCGTGGGCGTCAACAGTTTCGATCGGCCCAACGAGATGGATGAAAGCGTCAATCACGTGCAGCCCGGCGCCAGTCATCCCACCGCCGGGAGATTCGCGCGGGTCGTCGCGCCAGCCGCCCTTCACGCGGATCGAATGTTCGTTGGTGAAATTTCCCTCAATATGGAGAACTTCGCCGATGACGCCATCAGCCACCACACGCTTGAGCTCGCGCATGGAGGGGAAGCATCGCTTGTTGTTCCCGAGCGCGAAGGGCACGCCGGCCTTTTTCGTGGCAGCAATGGCGCGCTCTGCTTCTGCACGCGTGAGAGCCAACGGTTTTTCACACCAAACTGCCTTGCGAGCCGCCGCCACGCTGGAAATCTGCGCGACATGGAGCGAATGTGGCGTTGCGAGAAACACGGCCTCAACCCGCGGGTCCTGGATCGCGTCCTCGAATTCCGTGGACAATTCGAAGTGGTTGATCGCTGCGAAATCTCGGACGAGGTCAGGCTCTTTGCTCACCCCACGAATAAAGCGCAGCCGCTTGCTTTTTCCCCGCACGGCTTCGACGATATTTTTCCCCCATCGGCCTAGGCCGATCACGGCGGCGTTGATCATTGGCGGGAATACTCAGGTTTGGCACAAATAGTATGTCATAAGTCATTTTAGACGGGTGATCTTGCAAACGGCAATCGGGAAAGGAAAAGACCAATGGACGAAAAACAACTTCACGACCGCGGTCTGAAGCTGCGCATCGACATGTTCGGGCGTGAGGCGGTGGACAAGCGCATGAATGCATTTGGCGATTTCGGAAAGCCGCTCCAGCACATCATCAATGCTTATGCATACGGCGATGTTTGGCAGCGGTCCGCATTGCCGCTTGGGGTCAAGTCCCTCGCCATGATTGCGATGATGGCTGCCGCAGGGCATCCGAACGAATTGCGCGTCCATTTAAAAGGCGCGCTGAAGAACGGTTGCACGGCCGAGCAGATTCAGGAAGTTTTGCTACTTTTGACGATGTATTGTGGCATCCCGGCAGCCAACGAAGCGCACCGCATTGCTAGCGAAGTCCTGCGCGAGCAGTAGGCTCGTTGAACCCAGCCCTTACGGTGGCGGCTCGGTGAGTAACTTTGGCACAGGGCGGCCGCGAATATCATACACGCGCGCGTAGTCGACGCCCTCGCGGTTGACCTCGACCAGTACGCGCGCGGTTAGATCGCGGCAATAATACGTACCGAGCATCATCGCGAAGTCGGCGCGTTTACGGTCCCAAGTCGTCTCAAATTCCGGACCGAGCGCTATTTCTGCCGGACGCTGTGGCCCACAAATTTCGATAGTCCAGCGCCGGCCGGCCGGCGGCTTTAGATGCATCTCCGCGAGCTTAGTGCGCAGGGCCTCCCCGGCTTGCTTGAACGCCAAGCCCCAGTAGTCGAGCATATAATTATCGCGAGCCATGCGAACCCCGCCGGAGACCCAATTGAAGGTGGTGTATTGATAGGGATGTAGCCGGATCATGTCGCTTGCGGGTAGCGCAAGGCCGCCGATGAAAGCGGCAGCGAATGCGGTGGTAGCCAGTGTGCCTAAAGCGCGCACGCGTTCGAGAATCCACGCAGCCCCGAGGCCACCAAGGACGGCGAACGGCGGGACTACGAAAACGAAATGACGGAGCCCGTTGTACAGCGCGGGATGCGTCACCATCGCCAGCATGACTGGAAAAAGCGAAGCGAGAACCAGCAAGACATAGGTTGCACGACGGTTAAGTGGCACCCGGCGCTGCGCGGCCGTGATCAGCGCGCCCGCTGCGCCGACGAGCCCGAGTACCAACATGACTTCCGGCAGCTTGAGTACAAAAAGACGCGGCAGATAACTCGCGGGCATGCTCGTCACGGCGAGCAGCTGGCCGGCGTATAGTTCGCGCCATGGCTTTTCAAAAAAGGTGTCGAAATATTCAGCGGCCCGCAACGGATTGAGCGGCGCGAGGATAGACCACGGCCATATGAGCCCCATAATCAGATAACCGAGCACCAACGCCGGCAACAGACGCCAGATGAATTGGCTAACCCGCGACACTGTCGAACGAATGCCAAGGGCGTGTGCTTCGACACCAACTATAAGCAGGATCGCGGCCAATGCGTAGGGTGCAGCGATGCCGGCGAGAATACGCGAACCGAACGCAAGACCGGCACCGACGCCTGCGAGAGCGATGGTCCGCGCGTTTGGCTGGGGATATTCGTCGAGCGCCCGCACCATACCGAGCAACAACACGGCCATGGCTGTCGCGAAGGGCGCATCCTTCGCATTGATGAACATATGGCCGTAATAAAGTGGACAGGTTGCAAGCAAAACGAGTGCGATCAGTCCGGCAATCGGGCCGCCGAGACGGCGGCCGATACGCCATGTCGCGATTAAACCGACAATTCCGATGGCAGCTCCAACCAACCTCCGCGTTTCGAACAGGCCGAATGGGAGGATCTTGCTGGCGAGCGCAGCCAGCATGTCGAAACCGCCGCCGTATTTGTAGAGATTGACGAAGGAAAGCGCCCGGTCGTCTTTAAAACCCGAGCTGTAAAGCGCGAGCAGCAAGTCGCCATATTGCGAATGCGTGTAATCGTCCCATCCGAGGCCGTAGTCGCGGAAAGTGGCTACCGCGATCACCGCGACGATGATCAGTACCAAAACGGCAAGTTGGTCGGCAGGGTCAACTGCCGACCAATTGCGGGAGGACAAGGTTCGAGATTTAGAGATGTCTACTTGCTCGCAGCGCCGAATAATTCCTCGACGTAATCCCAGTTCACCAGGTGATCTAGAAACGCTTTTAGATAATCAGGCCTGCGGTTGCGATAGTCGATATAGTAGGAGTGCTCCCAAACGTCGCACCCCAGAATTGGCGTTGCACCGTGAACCAGCGGATTTTCGCCATTGGGTGTTTTGCTGACGATTAGTTTGCCGTCTTTTACCGCGAGCCAGGCCCAACCGGAGCCAAATTGGGTCACGCCGGCTTGCGCGAAATCTTCTTTCATCTTAGCGACGCCGCCAAGATCGCTGTCAATCTTTGCCTTCAGATTGCCGGGAATCTTGTCGCCGCCGCCATTCGGCTTCATCCATTTCCAAAAATGGGTGTGGTTGTAGTGCTGGCCGGCATTGTTGAAGAGGCCTGCATTCTTGCCAAATGACCCTTTTACCACCTCCTCAAGGGATTTGCCTTCAAGCCCGCTGCCTTCCAAAAGCTTGTTGCCGTTGTCGACATAGGCCTTGTGGTGCTTGTCGTGATGATATTCGAGCGTTTCGCGCGACATGTACGGCGCGAGCGCATCGTGCGCGTACGGCAGGTCGGGCAACTTGAACGACATTATGTCCTCCTCGATCCACAAACGATGATTACAGGATAATCCGGTCTATACGTGAACCTGCCTGTCCCGGGCGAGTTCCTCAATCAAGCTAATTAGGCGGTGGCGCCGCCTGGGGCAACGGCTGAAAGGTAAGGATAGAGGTGAGAACCGCTAAAAGCCCGCTTTATTGCGAATGACCGGTTTGGTTGCGTCCGCGGGTTACTTCACTTTTGCTGTTGCCGCCGGCGTTCGAAAAAGCGAGAATTCATCATTGCCAGAAGAATTTAGCCGACAAGCTACGGCGAAAGTTGCTGGTTCAGAGAGGATCGAAATAGGATGCCGGTTTTGCTGTATGGCATAGGTGTTTTTGCCCTTTTTGCGGGGCTCGTCATGGTCGGGTTTGGTATTCCGATCAACGAATTCAGCTTTGGAAACACGCTTATCAGTGCGGGTACAACGGCGGTCGTCGGAGGCTTGATCATTATTGGGCTTGGTGTGGTAGCCGGGCAAATACGGCGGATGGTTGAGGCCATCTCTGTCCAGTCGTCGGCCCGATTTGGTCAACCAATGGACACACTTGAAATTCCGGCCGTCGCGCGCGGTGCAATCCCGCAAGGCCGTGTACCGTTTCCTCCCAGATCTAAATCCGAGGGCGAGCTGGCAGCTCATGCTTCCACCACGACACTGGATGACGAGCATCCCGCCCAAACCTATGCCCCGACACTTCGCAATCCTGATGAGCCATCCGTAGCGGTTGAGGACGATATTTCGTTATCGCCACATCAGCCGAGCACGCCAACTTCACCCGCCGCGGGCTCACCGTTTGGCAGCAACGGATCAGGTATGGGCGACAAGAGTCGCGAGTCGATGGCGGACTGGCGTTCTCCGCTGCCTCCCGCATCTCCCGGCATACCTCCACAACCGCGGCCGCTCCATAACGCTAATTTCGACGCCATGTGGCCAGCCGAGGAGAAACCACTGAAGAGTCCTCCTGCTGGAGAGTTCAAGCCGGAACCCAAGATCAGCCCGCCGTCGCGTGATGCTGCTGCAAACGCTCCCAGGAGCGCCGACCCCGAAGGCCAAAAATCGCGCGCAGTTGCCATTCTCAAATCCGGGGTTGTCGATGGCATGGGCTACACGCTCTACGTCGACGGTTCTATCGAGGCGGAATTGCCGCAAGGCACACTGCATTTTGCGTCGATCAATGAGTTGCGCAATCACTTAGGAAAAGGTTCTTAGAAATTGTGGGCAAACAATGTTTGTCCCCGGCGGTAATTTTCTAGTTTTTCTTTCTCGGAAGTCGCATTTAACCAATAACTGTCGCACGAGACAGCGATCTTTTTCTTGCGGCAACTGAAAACTGATAGTATTTTCAAATATAGGATCCGAACTCGATATTCGCCGTATTGTCGACGAATAGAGACTAACCTCTTCGATTGAGGTCTTGTTTTGCGGCTCGCCGGTTCAGGCAACCGCGCACCAAAGCAGAGCATCGTCAATGAACGACAGCACAGCCAATGGAAATTTTATCCAGCTGACGGCGGAAATTGTTTCCGCATACGTGAGCAACAATATCGTTCCAGCCGGAGAGATTCCCGGTCTGATCAATCAGGTGCATGCCGCCCTGAGCAGAGTATCTGGAAAATCTTCCGAAGGACCGTCCGAGCCGCTAAAGCCGGCCGTTTCGGTGAAAAAATCGATTACGCCCGAACACATTGTTTGTTTGGAAGACGGAAAGAAATTTAAATCGCTCAAGCGTCACCTGCGGACGCAATACAACATGACGCCCGAGCAATACCGGGAAAAATGGGGATTGAGCACCGACTACCCCATGGTCGCGCCCAATTACGCTGCTGCGCGGTCGCAATTGGCCAAGCAGATGGGTTTGGGACAGCAGCGACGGCGACGGGCTAAATAGGCAGGCGGCGCGCGTTTCTCGGGGTTGCCACCAAGCTGGCGCGGCAGTTTTGGATCTGGACAAAATTCCTAAAGTTGTGGATAAGTTGCGCCGTCTTTTGTTCGACGAGCGGCGATATTTCCACGCACTCAATACTTTAGCGCAATATAGAACGTTATACGCGAGATTTGCTTTTAGCGACCATGTAGGTAAATAATCCTACACAGGAGGTCGCCAATGACCCATATTGAATCCCCGCACAGACGACGTCGCCCGAAACGGGGACCACAAACTCCAGCCCTACAACAACAGCCCATCGTCGATCGTTTTCGCGCCCAGCATCTTGCGTTGGAGCAACGCGAATTGGTCACTGAATTTGGCCGCACCGCAGTTGTTTATGATGAGGCCGAAAGCCCACTGGCCTGGCTTGCGAGAAGACGGGGCCGCGACGGGCGGGCGTTGATCGACGCCCATCAACTCCAGGCTGGGGAACGACTGAGAGCGGATTTCACGCGCGCTCATCTTATGCCCCGAACGACATCTAATTGGACAAATCCGATTTCATCTGGCCGCGGCAACGGCGGCAGAGGCCCCGGCACATTTACAGATACAATGATTGCTGCGCGCCAGCGCGTAAATCGTGCGCTCAACGCGGTCGGTCCGGAATTTTCGGGTTTGCTGCTCGATATTTGCTGTTTTCTTAAAGGCCTCGAAGATATCGAACGTGAGCGCGCTTGGCCGGCCCGCTCAGGGAAAGTGGTACTGCAACTTGCCCTCGATCGGCTTGCTCGCCACTACGGTTTCGCGTCCAAGGCCCGCGGGCCTGCGCGCTCACGCGTGCGCACCTGGATTGCGGACGACAGCAGTTTCAGCGCCGATAGTTCTTGATCATGTCACCGTGGCCAAGGCGGCCTTGGCTTCGGTGCGGATACGATCGACCATTGAACGCAAACCATTCGAGCGCTGCGGCGTAAGATTTTCACGCAGCCCTATGCGGTCGAAGAGTGCAAGGGCGTCGGTTGCCAGAATATCGCGAGCGCTTTTGCCTGAGTAGAGTGCGAACAATATTGCGATCAAGCCACGCACGATGTGCGCATCGCTGTCGCCTTCGAATGTAAGAACCGGCCCCGCGGATCCATCTGGTTTCACGTGTGTCAGCAACCAAACCTGACTGGCGCAGCCGCGAACTTTATTGTTGTCTGTGTGGGCACTATCCGGCAGCGGCTCCAACGTGCGTCCGAGCTCAATCACATAGCGATAGCGGTCGTCCCACTCATCGAGGAGCGTGAAATTTTCGACGATATCGTTGATCGTGGTCATGACTGCCATCATATATAGGTCGAGGATGGCAATGGCCAAAAAAGATCAAGGGTTGCGGGACGACCTCGCAAAAACGCCTGTAAATAGGGTGTTCTAAGCCGCGGGCCGGTCGCCGCGCGCTTCGCGTCGTGGCGGCAGCGGAACTGGCGTATGCCAGCCCGGAGCCATGTCGGCCGGAGTCAATGTGCCTTGCCCGGCGTCTGAACCCGAAGGTTTGGCATTGGCTTTTTCGTTTGACGCCGATTTGTCGCGTAGCTTGGCTATGAAATCATAGAGTGTACGGGCGCCGGCTTCGGCTTTATGGCCAATCGCGACAGCGACTTTCCCGCCAGTCACGCAGGCGTCGGGTTGCCGCTCACAAAACCCGCGCATGTCCGAGACCGCGGCGCTGGCCAGCGTTACAGCTTGCGTGGCGTCAATTTGCGCTTCCGATGACGTTGATTTGGTGCCGCTTGGGAGCAGCACGCACACAACGCACAGCCAAAACGCTATTCGAAGAAGAAAGAACATGACCCTACCCGCAACTGTCCCCGCGACTTATTCGCCGCCTTTGAACTAAACCGTATCAGACAGGCCTGAAACTGTTGTTGGAAATGCTGAGAGCTTTTTGGATAAAATCGACGAGATTTTTCTTCAATTTTGAGAATTCCAGATTTGATGAAAATTTTAAACAAGTGCCGCAAACCATTTTTTCATGCGGCTTTTGCTCGTGTCGACATGGTTACCGGACCGGTAATAAATGGCAGTAATTGCTCCGCCGTGGGGTCCAAGGAAACCCAATTTTCACCATGAGCCCCAAATAGCGGTCCGATCATATTCGGACGGCAGCCGTGGCCAGCGATTGGGCCTCATTGGCGCGCCGCCTTAGTGTTCGCTTAAGCGGCTTTCCCTAAGGTCCGCAATGAAATAGGGGCGCGTCTGTTACGACAGGACGTGAGATAGGGACAGTGAGTTTTCTCACGCCAGTTTGGAATTATGTCGACGCTTTGGTGCACCCTGCCGCTCAGCAGGATGTGATGACTGCAGCGCGCCACCGCGCTTTCATTGCGCCGCGCCTGCTCGGCAGTCTTGTCGCGCTGGCGAGCTTTCCGGTCTATATCGCCGTTCGTGGCGCTCCGAGCGCGCTTGAGATTGGCGTGTTCTCCTGGCTCGTGGCCCCGATCCTGATCATCTATTACCTTTCGCGCACCGGCCGCTACGAAGGCGCGCACATCCTTTCGTCGCTGTCGCTCACTGTCCTTGCGTCGGCGGTCGCGCTAGCCACCGGAGGCATGGGGTCTTTTGCCGCAGTTTGGTTGGTGGTTGTGCCGTTGGAAGCGGCGCTCTCCGCGTCGCGCCGCGTGGTCGCAGTGGCAGCAGGGTTTGCCCTGATTGCTGCTGCTGCGCTGTTCTCGCTTGGCGTTACCGGAATGCTTCCCCGGATCGAGCCGACCGCAGGAGAGCACAGCGCACTAGTAGCAATCGGCGTCATCTCGGCGATGCTATATGCGACCGGTCTTGCGCTCGGCATAGAGTCGTCCTCTCGCACAAATTTATGGCTGTTGCGTTCCGAGGAAGAACGCTATCGCTTGCTCGCGAACAATGTGACCGACGTCGTAGTTCGTTTCGGGCGCGCCGGCTCAGTACTGTTCATGTCGCCGACAGCCGAATTGCTCTTTGGTGTGCGGGTAAAAGAGCTATTGGGTGATTGCCTTTTTGAGCGCGTCCATGTCGCCGATCGACCAGCTTATTTGGCGGCACTCGCTGACACCGCGAGTTTGAACGAGAAACGTTCACTTGCGTTTCGTATCCGCCGTGGCGGCGGGCCACAATATGCGGGCCAGTTCGTCTGGGTTGAGATGATGTGCCGGCCCTTCGACTGTGCCGACGACAATCAACCCCCGACGAGCCGGAACGTGGTTGCAGTGCTGCGCGACATCAGCGGGCGAAAATTGCAGGAACGAGCGGTTGAGATTGCCCGATCGGAATCTGATCGCGCCAGTAGCGCCAAGTTTCACTTCCTCGCAACAATGAGTCATGAGCTGCGTACTCCGCTCAATGCGATCATCGGCTTTTCCGAGATAATGACGAATGAGTCGCTGGATATTGACGCGGGTCGCCGGCGTGAGTACGCGCGTTTAATAAACGACTCGGGCCGCCATCTACTTTCGGTGGTCAATGGTATTCTCGATGCATCCAAAATGGAGACGGGCAATTTTGAGGTGACGCCCGAGCCATTTACCCCGGCCCCGGCGATCGTGAACTGCACGGATCTGCTGGCGCTGAAGGCGCAGGAATCCGGTGTTGAGCTCAAGATGCGTCTGGCACAGAATCTGCCGGAATTGGCAGCCGACCGGCGCGCCTTCAGTCAGATCCTTATCAACCTCATTTCCAATGCCATTAAATTCACGCCACGTGGCGGTCGAGTCACGGTGAGCGCGTTAAGTGAAGGTAGGAAACTTGCTTTGTCGGTAGAAGATACAGGCGTCGGTATTGGGGAGGATGATCTTCCCCATCTTGGCGAGCCATTTTTCCAGGCTCACGCATCCTACGACCGGCGTCATGACGGTTCCGGCTTGGGCCTTTCGATCGTGAAAGGCCTCGTGGGACTGCACGGTGGCGATGTCGAGATATATAGTCGACTGGGTGAGGGCACGCGGGTCACGGTGCGCTTACCCGTCGACTGCGAAAGCGCGCGCCCCATAAACGAACCCATCAAGCTTGTCATAGAACGCAACCGGGTCCTTGCTGGGGCCGTAAAAAATCAGGTGAAGAAAAGTGCGTAGGCGTACGACTCGTAGGGAAATTGCGTTCGAGGGTGCTGGCAGGCTTGCTACAGCGATCAGCAGTTATCCGCGTGAATTTGTTGGCGTCGTCATGGCGGCATTTGCAGTATTTGCAATTGCGCTCAATGCGCTGTTCCTGCAAAAAGGGCCGCACCCGGCACCGATCTTTGCAGCAAAGCCTCTATTGCAGCACGAAGCTGCGGTGGCGCCGCCTGCCCGCGCGCTTCCACCCAACGTGGTGGGCGATTCGGGAACGCAGGTGCGCGTCCAGCTCATCGTCAATATTCAACGCGAGCTTGCACGCAAAGGCTTTTATGATGGTCCGGCCGACGGCATTTGGGGCGCAAAAACGGATAGTGCGGTGCGCGATTTCGTGCAGACGGCGGGAGTAAAAATCAGCGTAGAGGCAAGAGATGGTCTGCTGCGTGCAATAACCGCATCCAATGCAAAAGCCGCGAATACGAGCGCGGTGGCAGATGCGCCCTCTGCCGATCCAATCGCAAGATTGATAACCCCATCCAAGCGTGTCACCGCAGTGCAACGCGCACTGTCCGATTTTGGCTACGGTCAGATCAAGCCTACCGGCGTTTACGATCCGGATACTCGCGCGGCAATCGAGAAATTCGAACGCGACCACAAGCTTCCCGTCACCGGGCAGCTGTCCGATCGAGTCGTGCGCGAACTGGCCGCCATGACAGGCCGGCCGCTAGAGTGATTAGCGGCCTGGCAATCGGCCATGCTACTGAAGTAGATGCGACTGAAATCCGGGATATGGGTGTCGGCCTATCTGCGCCGCTGCAACGTCGAGGGCGTCTTTGCCGCGGTGCGCCGTCGTGGGGCTGACGAAGCGGGGGCGATCTTTATCAAGATCAATCGGCTCGATGGTACTGGCTTGCTGTATGGGCCGGCTCCGCAGACCGCGTTTGACGAGGCGCAACCAGCGGATCGAATGTTTACCGCGATAGTGGGCGGCGCGGCTCCGGCGACAGACGCCGATATCGAAGCGCGGCTTGGGCGGGAAATTCGATTTGACCCGGACCTTTGGATTGTTGAAATCGAAGACCGCGCAGGTCGTAGTTTCCTAGACAACGTCTTGTCGTGAAACAATTCAGGTTCTGTTGGTTTTGAATCGCGACCGGTCGCGTGTCGCGCTGGTCCGCGAAGGTGCGGTTGTCGACATCGCACGTGCGCCAGAGCGCTCGTCATTCCAATAGACAGGCTCATGACCGGCGAGCTTCCGCACGACAGTCGTCCGCCAGATTGCAAGCATGTGTTCCGCCACCGCCGGATTTAGCTCTTCGAAAAGAGAGGTAAGTTCGTAAATCCGCCGGGCGGATTGCCCGATGACCGGATTCAGGAAGAGCAAAATACGCTGGAACACAGCGGCTTTGATGCCGAGTGCTTTCGCGGCAACAACAATCGGCTCACCTGAATTGTCGTGAACGATGCGCTCGGCAAGTTTTCGGCTGATTCCCAGCGCGCGCTCAAGGACGCGACTGTATTCGCCCGCATTGCGCTGAAGCGCTGCTTTTTCCAGCCGGCGAATCAATTCGCTTGCGATCGGGATCGGACGACGGGTTGGCCCGGTGGCGGTAACATCGAGATTGGCGAGAATAAGTCGACGCTCTTCGGGAGATGCGAAAAAGAACAGGTCTATCAGTTCGTTATTTTCGATCTCGGCTCGGGCCGAGCCGCCTGTGGTAGAAAGCGTCGCGCCGGTAAGTTTAAGGAGCACGGCACGCGGTGCCGCTGGATACGTCGACAGGATAGCTGTGACGGCGCCGCGCGTTTGTTCGTCGACCGCGTCAATTAAACCCAGCGCCAGCTCAACGTACTGGGTTTCCTCTTCCGCGCCATGGGTGGGCTTCTGCACGTAAAGGTCGGTAAGCACGCGCAGCAAGGTCGGCCGGACGTCGACGCCATCCCGGCACGCCAAATCAACGAGACTGTCGAGGGGAACGCGCGCGGGAGGCATCACCATACTGATACGCGGGGCCAATGCGGGATGGCCCACATTAATCTGGGCGCGTTAGCAGAGCGTTAACCTTGCAAGTCCTTTAATTGCCAAAAGGCGCCGAACCGGCGGCCGAGGAGGTCACGAGCCGGGGCGGAAGGGGAACTGCAATGGGCGAGGTCATCCGATTTCCTGACGAGGTGAGCCCGCGCGGCGGCAAGTACGTCGACGCGAATACCGAGCCTGCGACCGTCATTATTCTTCCAGTCATTCGTATTGATCGCGATCCAGATGGATCGAACGGCTTTGAACCCGACACCGGGAACAGCACAGGTCGCCGCCGTCGTCGCCGCGTCGCGCGTTGACACATCGAGCGCTGAATAATTGCAATGAACATTCTGCTGCAGCTGCCGACGCCAACCAAAACTTGGCGGATGCTTGCGCTCGTGGCTCTGACGCTTCTTGCGGGCTGCGCCAATGGCGATTTTGGTGAGATCAATCCGACACTGGTCACCGATGGAATTCATGATTGGATAGGCCGGAGTTCACCTGCGTCGAATCCGGTTCCTCCATCGAAATTTGATTACACTGACGACGAGCGCGAGTTGCGCGACCTTGCTTATCCGTTGATTGAACCGCCCTATGACCGGCAACAGTGGTATTCTGTGGCAGGCGAGTATGGGCTGATAAAATTTAAATTGGCGAACTATGGAAAATACTTTGACCGTTTGATGTCGGATAGCTACCGATCTTCGTCCGCGCGCTATGCGCAACTCATTGATGATGTGCGAAACGATACGACGCGCTTGTCGCAATTCTTCGAGACCGCGGGCCGCGTGATGGATATCGACCAGAAGCGGGAAAAAAGTCTGGCCTACGTACCGACGCTCAATAAAGGAGAGTGGCTGAACGCCAAGCGTCGTATCAGGGAAAATGCGCACGTCGTGGATATTGTGCGTCAAAGCCTGTCGGATCGCGTGGCATCATATCAATTCGCGCTTGAGCGTTTGGTTATTGTCACCCCCATGACGCAAGCTGTCGAGGCCGAGCGCCTGTTCAATCAACTGAAAAGTCAGATTGCTCGATATCAGGTGCTTCCGCCGACGTGGAAACGAGAGCCGAGTCTCGCGTCATCCAATTAGGCCGCCCAAATATCAACGCGGTCGTGACGGCCCGGTTTGTTGCACGCACTGAGAGGCCGCAATGGCGTTTTGCGCCGCTCGCATCAGGCCTGGCTCGGGCGCCATGGCACGGATCGCGATAAGGCCGGTAACCGTGGGCGACTCCACGATCAGCCGGTCGGCGGCAGTGACTTCCTCGTCTTCCGGGACCTGGTCGTGTTGCGAGCTTGTCATGAGATCGAGTTCAATCACGCGCCGGCCCGCCGCCCGGTCGTTGATGGCGTAGTACGCCACATCGTAGTGCGTATAGAAAGAAACCGACGTGTAGGCCGGACTCACCGGAACGGTCAGCTTGAGCGGACCCTTGGAAAGATCGTAGCGGCACACTGCACTCGCGAAAGCGGGATCCATAAAAGGCATCACGGCCTTGTCCGGGGAGGGTACGGGCAGCGTGACAACACTGTTCACCGGTGCGACGGGTGTGAGCCGCGCATAGGCATCCTGGGTAGCGGTCCGCGGCAGGATAATGACGGTCGCGAGGTGGACAATCCCGCCGAGCAGGGCCCCACCAAAAATCAGGAGTAGCCATCGGATCATGGGCAGCCCCTAGTCATGACGGATGGCATCGGGACCTCGCGTCCGGCCTTCGTCGATACACCGACCGCAGTGTCGTAGAGCCGTAACAGCAGCTGATAGCGTTCAACACCACCGGTCGGCAACCAGTTGCCTGGATTTGCGCGCGGGCCCACCACAACCTCGAAACTTCCATCTGCGCGTCGAACGATCTCCTGGCTTGTGAAACCGTATCGGTTGACTGAATTGGCAACCAAACCGCCGTCCGTATTGTAAAGCGTCAGTGTCCAGAAGCGCGCGGTGGGCGTGATGCCCGAGAGGACAACGTCGCAACGCCCATCGAGGACTTTGCCATTGTCGTCAGATTGCACTGTGAACGAAACGCCATCGCCAAGAGCGGTCGGCAATCGGCCGTTGCGGGCGATCGATGCACGCGCATAAGGGTCTGCGTCTACCGTTCCGGTTTTCGGCCAGGCGGTCCAACTCTCAATCGACAGGCCGCCAAAGGCAGCGCCGCGCGTGAGCGCAAAATAAGTCAGTCCGAGGCCGACAATAGCTGCGACGGCCAGTCCAAACAGCGTTCCAAAAAGCAGCCGCACGTATGATCCGCTGAAGGTGGAGGAGGTTGATTCTTGTGAGGAAGACTACGCTTGCCGCTTGCAGGCGGCCAATTAGTTACGACTACCGAACGCGTGCCCTTCTAGCGATGCAGCAAATGCACCGCCTTTAGGAGATGTAGTGGCCTGTTTGTCTTTGGGGCGGGTGGTGCCCGCGGGACTTGGCGGGCTTGTGGTACTCGTCGTGGGACCGAGCGAACGGTTGGCGTCATCCATCAGCCGCTCCACCCGGACCAGAACGTCTGCCCCCCGTTTGGTCAACAAAGCGGGCCGGGGCGCAGGCGGCGGCTCGCTGTTTTTGGATTTGACCTCGGCAACGGCGGGCTGCTGGCGGACCTGCGGCACGACAACACCCGGAAGCTGCTTCAACTCAACGCCTTGGTGCGCGTAGGCCATAATGGTGTGCCATGTCATCGCCGGCAATGAACCGCCTGTCATCCGATTGGTGACCTGGTAGTCGTCGTTGCCGAACCAGACACCGCACACGAAATTGCCCGTGTAACCCATGAACCACGCATCGCGATAAGCGTTGGTGGTGCCGGTCTTTCCGGCCGAGGCGACCCCGTCGAGGCGCGCCCGCTTGCCGGTGCCGTTTTCGACCACGCTGTTCATCATCTTGATCATGTCG
>JBATYN010000145.1:0-11470 GCA_049674125.1 Pseudolabrys sp.
GTCGCGGCCGAGCGAACGCAACAGGCTGGCGCGCGCGCCGTGCATCTTGCCGACGTCGCCTTTGATCTCGATCGCTTTATCGACACTGGTGAGAGCTTCGTCGATGCGTGAAAGTTTCCTCAGCGCAAGCGCACGGCCAAGATAGGCCTCGGCGAATTTCGGCTCCAATGCGATGGCGCGGTCGTAGCCGGCAAGCGCCTCGGCGTCACGGTCGATATCGAGCAATGCGTGGGCGCGATTGCAGTGTGGCACGCAAAAATCCGGATCGAGCGCAATCGCCTTGTCGTAACTCGCGACAGCATCTGCGGCGCGGCCGGCCGCGTGCAAAGTTGCACCACGGTTGAGCCAGTCGCTCGCTGAATTCGGGTTGAGCTCAAGCGCGCGGTCGAAACTCGACAGCGCTTCCGTGTCGCGCCCGAGTTCGCTCAGCATGTTGGCTCGGTTGCCATAGGCGTCGGCGAATTTCGGGTCGCATTCGAGGGCGTTGTCGAAGCTTTCCAGCGCATCCTCGATCTTGCCCATGCGGTGCAGCGCCTGGCCGATCAGGTTATGCGCACGCGCCTGTTTTGGCCGGAACGATAGTGAGCGGCGGGCGAGGTCAATGCCCTGCTGAAACTGGCCTTCGTGGCAGGCAACCACCGCGATGTAATAAAGTGCATCGGCGTTCTGCGGGTCGTTGCGCAAGACCTGGGTATAGCGATCCATCGCCAGCGACAGCTGGCCCGCCCGATGGTGGACCAGGCCCTGCTGGATGAGTTCGGCGGCGGTGTGTGGTTCGTTCATGCGGGCTTGTAAGCAGGCTTTGGTGGCGGTGCCAAGCCTCAATGCCGTCGCCCGCGAGAAAGCGGGGACCCGTACTTCGCAGTCCTTTGGGCCTCATGGTGAGGAGCGCCCGCAGGGCGCGTCTCGAACCATGAGGCCCGCGCCATCCTTCGAGACGCCGCGCCGCGCGCGGCTCCTCAGGATGAGGCAGGAAAGAAACTGCGAGGTATCGGTCCCGGGCCTCGCGGAGCCTGTCATCGGTCCGCGCTTCGCGCGGACCCGTTGGCTCGCCCGGGACGACAGTCGAGAGGCCGTCATGCTATCTCTTCACCCAGCCGGATTCCGTGGGACTGACGGGCAGGGGTCAATGAAAGACATCCTCGATAAACTCGAAAAGCGGCGCGAGGAGGCCCGCCTCGGTGGCGGCAAGGCGCGCATTGAGGCACAGCACAAGCGCGGCAAGTTGACCGCCCGCGAGCGCGTCGAGCTCTTGCTCGACAAAGGCTCGTTCGAGGAATTCGACATGTTCGTGGAGCACCGCTCCAGCGAATTCGGCATGGAGAAGACGAAAATTCCCGGAGACGGCGTCGTCACCGGCTGGGGCACGGTCAACGGCCGCGCCGTCTACCTGTTCTCCAAGGATTTCACGGTGTTCGGCGGCTCGCTGTCAGAAGCGCACGCGCAGAAGATTATTAAAGTGCAGGACATGGCGATGAAGGCACGTTGCCCGATCATCGGCCTGTTCGATGCCGGTGGTGCGCGCATCCAGGAAGGTGTCGCGGCCCTTGGTGGTTACGGCGAAGTGTTCAAGCGCAATGTCATCGCTTCCGGTGTTATCCCGCAGATCAGCGTCATCATGGGTCCCTGTGCGGGCGGCGACGTCTATTCACCTGCGATGACCGACTTCATCTTCATGGTGCGCGACACATCCTATATGTTCGTCACGGGACCCGACGTGGTGAAGACGGTCACCAATGAGATCGTCACTGCTGAAGAGCTGGGTGGCGCCTCGGTGCACACGACAAAATCAGGCGTGTCGGACGGCGCTTTCGAAAACGACGTCGACTGCCTGCTGCAGATGCGCCGGTTGATCGACTTCCTGCCCGCCAATAACGAAAGCGGGGCGCCGGAGTGGCCGGCCTACGACGAGCCCGACCGCATCGATGAGTCGCTTGACACGCTGGTGCCGGACAATCCCAACAAGCCCTACGACATCAAGGAGCTGATCCTGAAGGTCGCGGACGAGGGCGATTTTTTCGAGATCTCGTCGGCTTACGCCAAGAACATCGTCACCGGCTTTGGCCGTGTCGCCGGCCGCACGGTCGGTTTTGTCGCCAATCAACCGATGGTGCTCGCTGGCGTGCTCGACAGCGACGCTTCGCGCAAGGCGGCGCGCTTCGTGCGCTTCTGCGATGCGTTCGGCATTCCGATTGTCACATTCGTGGACGTGCCCGGCTTCCTGCCCGGCACCGACCAAGAATATGGCGGACTGATCAAGCACGGCGCCAAGCTTCTGTTTGCGTATTCGCAATGCACCGTGCCTCTCGTGACTGTCATTACGCGAAAGGCCTTCGGTGGCGCCTATGACGTGATGGCGTCCAAGCACGTCGGCGGCGACCTCAACTATGCCTGGCCGACAGCGCAAATTGCAGTGATGGGCGCCAAGGGTGCGGTGGAAATCATCTTCCGAACCGATATCGGCGACAAAGACAAGATCGCTGCGCGCACAAAGGAATATGAGGACCGGTTTTTGTCGCCGTTCGTCGCCGCTGAGCGCGGATATATCGATGATGTCATCATGCCGCACTCGACGCGCCGGCGCATTGCGCGCGCGCTGGCGATGCTGCGCAACAAGCACGTGGAGATGCCAAGCAGGAAGCACGATAACTTGCCGTTGTAGCGGGCTGCTCACGCCAAAATCCCACTTCCTCGTCCGCGCTGTCGTTGCCGAGCCGATGCGCGAAAAATTCGATCATTGGTATTCGACCGATCACCTGCCGTGGGCAATCAAGGTTTTCAAATGCGAAAAAGCCCGGCGCTTCTGGAGCGAGAGAGAGCAGGGTGTGCATTACGCCGTCTATCAGTTCGCCGATAAGGCGCGGCTCGATGCGGCGCTCGCGTCCGACGAATTCAAAGAGCTAGTCGCTGATTTCAACCGCAGCTGGCCCGAAGGCGTCACACGCACGCACGATGTGCTCACGCTTGTGGAAGAGGTGTAGCGCGGCGTCTCGAAGGATGGCCGCCATGAATGGCGCACGGTTCGAGACGCGCCGCTTTCGCGGCGCTCCTCACCATGAGGCGAGAGGTGGCTTGGCTGTTTGATAATTGAATTGGTGAGGCGGTTAGAGCGCGCCACAAATTCCGCTCATCCCCGCGGAAGCGGGGATCCAGCACTTTTAGGATGCCGATAAGAACTGGATGCCCGCTTTCGCGGGCATGAGCGGAGAAAATGGCGATCGGATACAAAGCCGTTGCCGCGACGTGATCTTCGGGTTGTTGCGAACGCGAATTCTTTGGCTTGCACACATTTCTCACGTGCCTACATCCAAGCGGAGAGGAGCGCCTCACATGTCCACACTTTTTGCTTTTTTCCATCATGTCGCAGCCTTCACGCTCGTGTCGGCGCTGGCGATTGAATTTATCCTGATTGGTCAGGAGCTGTCGCTTGCCACGGCGCGGCGATTGGTCGTCACCGATGCGGTGCTCGGCGCTGCGGCCACTCTGTTGCTCGTTGTCGGCCTGTTGCGGGTGTTCTTCTTCGAGAAGGGCGCTGATTATTATTTTCATAGCCACGCGTTCATGACGAAATTCTCGGTCTTTATTGCTGTCGCGCTGTTATCGATTATCCCGACGATTGAATTTCTGTCATGGCGTAGACCGGTGAAAGCGGGACAATTGCCGGTGGTGACCGAGCAGAAGTTGCGCTTTATCCGAAAGATCATTCATGGCGAATTGGCCGCCGTTGTCATCATCGTGCTGTGCGCAGCGATCATGGCCCGGGGCGGGTGGGTATAAGGTCGGAAATGTCGTGTTTTGCCGGATACCGCAGCCCAAAAATCACATTTTCATGATCGGTGTAGCCGGGCTTCGCTTATGCGTTTACGGCTGCTAAGGTTCCAGTAGAGCATTAAAAGTCCTGTACAGGGGGGTTAGTCGATCATGAAATGCCATCGGTTACTGCTTGCTGCCTTCGTTTTGGCGGCAGCGCTTTCCGGTCCTGCCGCAGCGCAGAACTGGACACAAGTGGGTACGCTCTCGTGCAAAGTCGACCCCAATATCGGCTTCATCATTGTTGGCCACCAGCCGATGAATTGCCTGTTCAACCCGTCGCCGGGGCTTCAACCCCAAGTGCCCGTCCAGTCATATGACGGCGCCATCAACACGGTGGGCATTAGCATCGGAATTAGTGCCGGCAGCGTGCTGGGCTGGGCGGTATTTGCTCCGACCGCAGGTCTCCCCGCCGGCGCGCTTGCCGGCGAATATGTCGGCGTCAGTGGCGATGTCGGTATTGGTTTGGGTGCCGGGGCTAACGTTCTGGTGGGCGGCTCTAACCGGACGATCGCGCTCCAGCCGCTCTCGCTTCAGGGCTCGGTTGCGCTCAATGTCGTTGCGGGTCTGTCGTCGCTTAAATTGCGCTGGCACTGATTTCACAACAACTGCGACGCTGAAAAAACGTCTGCCATGGGCGCGTGAAAGCGCGCCGTGGCGGACCAATGCGTGTTTTTGTGGCGATGATTTTTTGTGCATCGGGAGAACGACGCCGGTGCAACGTTACCATTTCGCGCGTCAGACAATAATTGACTAAAAACAGCCGCAGATAGCCAAGCACAAATTAGCCAGGAACCCTTCGTCTTCGGGGTCGAAGTGAACACATCGCTCCGCATCGCATTTACATTCCGGCAGGTGGGCTGACGGAGGGTATTGATGACTCTAAGACAATCGAAAGTGCTCATCGCTGACGATTCAAATCCTGTACACCAATTGATCCGCGACGCTCTTCCCAGCGACTACTCTGGGAACATCATTCACGCATTCGACGGGGTTGAGTGTTTGCAAGCGCTCGATCACGGCGTCGATCTTGCGTTCATCGACGTTCACATGCCGACGATGGGTGGCATGGACGCGCTATGGGCTGCACGGATCGCCGGCAACAAGACATTTGTCACGCTGATATCCGGACGGTCGAACAGGCGCTGCATCGATCTTGCCCGGCAGCTCGAGGCCTACGGGTTTCTGACGAAACCGTTCGGGAACGCGGAAATCGAATCGATCCTGGCGACGCATCGGCGCGTGTCCAATCCGTTGCAGGTGCTGATGGTCGATGACTCGCCGATTTCGTTGAAAGTCATGCGGAAGGTGCTGGCGAGTTCTGTGTTCCGTCTCAACATCGAGGAGGCGAATACGGGAGTCGAAGCAATCGCGCGCTGCAATGCTGAAACCGTCGACGTCGTCTTTCTCGACGTCAACATGCCGGGATTGAACGGCTACGCGACGCTTGCGCGCCTGATCCAGGCGAACCCGCAGGCAAAGGTCGTCATGATATCCGGCGAGTATGATGCGCCGCGGGAGCGCGAGGCGATCAAACTCGGTGCTGCCGCAATCATGCACAAGCCGTTCTTCCCGACAGAGATCGATGCCGTCTTGCATCGAATCTTTGGCTTGCAGTCGCCAAAGCTCGCGACCGACGGCTTTGTCAGGGATTTCGGCATCAAGATTCATGGGCGCACCATCGCCGTGGAGCACGCAGAGACCGGCCACCTCTATGAGTACGTCTGGTTCCGCGATCCGCCTTATCTGCGGTTGCCGCTGGTCCGCGAGAATGAAATGGCGACAATTCCAGTCGCGGAATTGATGGCGACTGCGAAAAAGGCGGCGATGCTCGAACTGGAAAACGCCTGCCTGTTGCACGCGAATAACGTCAGCTAAGCCGGCGCGCAAGCCGACGTTGCGGCCGTGGTTGGCATCGCGGCCCATACGGCGATTGCCATCGCAATTAAAAGGTATTGAACGTTCGAAATACTTTGGCCCGGATTTTTCGGGCCAAAGTTATTAATGCCGCTGCGAACTGGAATGAGAAAAACGGCCCCGCCGAAGCGGGGCCGCTACAGATCGGCATTACCGATATTGCGCTAAATTAGTTGCAAACCATCCAGCAACGATAGGGATTGCAAACGCGGTGCGCTCCACGGCCGCCGCAAGGGCCGGGCGCTACCACCACAGGTGCTCCCACCACCACGCCGGGCGCTACCACGGCGCCACCGTAGTAGACACCGCCGTAATAACCGTTGCGCCGGCATCCGCCATATGGGCCGCGATGCCAGCCAGCACCGCAACCGCCGGCGACGGGGATGGTGATCCCGGCCTGCGCCTTATCGAGCGATGCCTGTGGCATGGCTTGAGCTGCTGCAAAACCAAAAATGCTGATGCCGATGATGACAAGGAGATAATAAATAGCTTTCACCTGTTCCTCCTGTAGTTTGTTGTGCGCAATTGCGCGCCCGGTCGCCTTGCAACAAGTATTGCACGATTCTTTTATTTTATTGAGCCGTCGGGCTATGACACGCGAAATGTTGTCAAGCCGGTTGAATAAAATTTCCATAACTTTACAGCCGGCAGCCATATAAAGCCGCGAACTGAACGCTTCAAATTTCTCGCGCGATCCGCGCAATGTCCGTCAGCACCGCGTGATCGTTATGTCACGAGTTCCGCCGCCCTCCGCTGGGACAGTTTTGATCTGCTGACTCTTAGTGCAGCCAAGCGCTTGCGGGGGCTCAGCTACATAAATAATCGAAGGCGGGGAGGCCGAGTTATCAACCGCGTAGCCACCCATGTTGTCGTACCCGTAAGGGGGGAGAGCGTAGAGACCCCCATAGAAGGGAAACTGGTTGAAAGCTCTATTGCGCTTTGCAGGCCGAAAATGATTTGGGAAATGCAGCGAATGCATACCAAACCCACTTCCATGTGGACTGGCTGCAATTTTAAGCGGCGCCAAAATCAACGCTGTCAAAGCTGAGACACCAATGATGAGTCCATATTTCATTTTCATGACGATGACCCTCCCACTTGCCATATCTTGACGCCGAAGGCCCACGCCAGTCAAAGGCAATAATCGAGGGTGTCATTGCGCCTATAATGCATCGCTTTTTGCGTTCCTAAAAGTAAAACTCCGATTTTGGGTCGTGACAATCTGATCAGCGCCAGCCGCCGCCTCCGTTTACATAGATCGTGTCGGCAGTCATGAATTCGCAGGCGTCGGAACACATGAATAAAACCAGCTCGCCGATTTCTTCTGGCTCGGCGAAACGTTTCATCGGAACGTCCTCGAGAAACCCTTGTACGAGTTCCGATGAGCTGCTGGCTGCTGCCTGAAAAGGCGTTTTGACCGGCCCAGGTGAGATCGACAGTGCCCGGATGCCTTGCGTCGCAAATTCGCGCGCGACGCCCATGGTCATTGTTACAACGGCGCCCTTTGCTGCCGCGTAGTGCACGGAAGAGCCGGGACCACCACGCCGGTGCGCCATGCTGCCCATATTGACGATCACGCCGAACTTATTCGCGAGCATGTGCGGCAACACCGCCTGCATAGAATAGAAAGTGCCTTTGAAGTTGAGGTTAAAAGTCTTATCCAACAGGTCATCGTCGATTTCGAGGAATTTTGCGCGCCTTATTGCCGCCCCCGCGGAGTTGAACAAAAATTCCACCTTGCCGAAGCCGTCAATTGCGAGCTGGACCATGTCATTGACCGCCACACGTTTTGTCACGTCGATGGTCAGCGCCAGCGCCTGACTGCCAATGGCATTGATTTGCTCGGCCGTTTTTCCAACGCCATCTTCGTCGATATCGACGCAAACAACATTGGCTTTCTCGCGCGCGAAAATTAGAGCGGCAGCGCGGCCGATGCCACTCGCCGCGCCAGTGACGATGATGGTTTTGCCTGCGAAGTAATCAGGTGTTTTTGGCATAAAATATCCTCGCGCGTGTTACCGGCGATCATCATGGATTGCGAGGTTACGCCCCGCAATGACAATATGGCGGTGAAGGAGTGAACTATGCCAACACCCACCCCAATCGAATATGGCGATGCCTCGCCGCAAGTACGTGCGATCTATGACGACATCAAGAAGACCCGGAATGTGCCGGACGTGAATAATTTCTGGAAATACCTTGCGCGCGATCCGGCAACACTCAAACGCACGTGGGACAGCGTAAAAGAGGTGATGGCGCCGGGTGCACTCGATCCCCTCATTAAAGAGATGGTCTACCTCGCGGTCAGCGTGACCAATGGTTGCGGGTATTGCATCGCCAGCCATACTGCTGCTGCCCGAAAGGCGGGCATGAGCGAGACCATGTTTGGAGAGCTAATGGCTGTGACCGGCATGGCCAACGAGACGAATCGGCTTGCCAACGGCTACCGGGTTCCGATTGACGCTGCCTTCCAGACCTAAGATTGCCCGACAGCCCTCCGCTATGACACAATGGTAAAAAACGGGGAGGGACGTAACATGCTCGACAATGCCACTGTGACTAAATTGCTATGCGTTGCTTTCGTGGCCGCGATTATGTTGCCGGTTGGGCATATTTTGTTTCCCTACGTCAGCCATGAATTGACCGGGGTCCAGTTTCAGGCGATCGAGGCAGTTGTCAGCACGACATTGGGGTTCGGCATCTATTCGTTTTTGGGATAGCGCGATCGTGCAAGCGCGTGCGGTTTGGGCGTCCGCGCTTGCGCGCATCAAGGCACTCCACTGTTTTAGCCGTCGACTGAATGCGGCCAAGCTCTGGTGGAATAATGCCCCCCTCGCTACTGTTGGTATCTGAGGGCCGGTGACAATGCCGGATGGGGAGATGACATCAGACAATGCTCAGGACAACGCTCGCGCTCATCGTCACTTGCGTGCTTGTTGGTTCTGTCGCGGCGCAGACTCCGTCGCCGGCAGGCGCAAAAGTTTACATCATCAATTTGAAAGACGGAGCCAAGGTCAAAGGTCCGTTTTTGGTGCAATTTGGTCTTACGGGGATGGGCGTTGCGCCGGCGGGAGTAGAAAAGCCGAATACCGGCCATCATCATCTGTTGATCGATACCACCCTCACGGCAGAACAGATGAAAGGCGCAATCCCCGCTGACGACACACACAAACATTTTGGGGCTGGGCAGACCGAAGCCGTGGTAACCCTGCCGAAAGGCAAGCACACATTGCAGCTCGTGCTAGCCGATTGGTCGCACATTCCGCATGCACCACCGGTGATGTCAAAGCCGATCACGGTCTCGGTGCGCGGCGGCAGATACTTTCGAAAAAATTATTGTCCCTGCGGCTAGTCACGGCTTTATCGAGGGGATTGATAGCGGAAATCGCGATTTATCATCTGTCCCGGCGCCGGTGCGACGCCGGGACCAGTTTCCCGTGAAACAATTGTGGCCGCGCTATTGCGTACCAGTTCGCGCGGGCGCTGGCGGATTCGATGGAGCCGGCGTGAACGGTTGCGGCGACGATGCGCCGGAGCCGGTCGTGTTCGGTGGTGTTGCGTTCCGCGCAGGCGCAGCGGCTGTCGTCGATGGTGCGGAACTGCTGGCCGTAGTGTTGCTATCGCTGTTCCGGCCGGCAACGACCAGGAACCCGATCAATAGCAGCACAGCGATACCGGCGATCCAACCCCACATTCCGCCGACGCTCTCATCGCGGCGAATGACAGGATCGCTTAAACGCGGATCGCTGTCCCGCGGGTCGGTAAACCGTGGATCAGTCATGACATCCTCCTTGGTTCGGGATGCTTTGCGTCGTCCCGAATGGAGGAAACCCGCAGCCCGTCACTACAGTTCCGAAGTTTAGGTGATGATCGCTGGATCCTGAAAGTCAGGTCACGCGGACCGCAAGCCGCCACGCAGCCCAGAAAACAATAAAAAAACAGGCAAGAAATACCGGCAAGCTTGCGGTCGGTGACCAGTGTTCAACCGACCGGCCGATCGAATAGGCCATAGCGTCGCCTATCAGGACGAAGCCGACGTAATACGCGATCAATTTCATAGCAGCTATATTCCCCGAAAATCCCCACGCGACTGTACCATAGGACGATTTCGGCGAAGGGGGGAAGGCGCGTGGAGGTGGAAAGTGGTATAGGCGCGCGACCCGCCACATCATCAACCTAGCCCCGTTCCGAGACCATCATGCGCCTGAGCCGATTGGCGGTTGCGACTGCGCCAGTTCTGTTCGTCCTCCTGTGGAGTACGGGATTTATCGGCGCCCGGTACGGGCTTCCTTATATTGAGCCGCTGACGTTCCTGGCCGTTCGGATGGGATTCGTGGTGCTGATTATGGCCGCGATCGCGTCTATCGGAAGCACCGGCCTCCCGACCCAATCCGAAATAGGTCACAGTCTGATTGCCGGCTTATTGGTGCACGGCCTCTATCTTGGCGGCGTCTTCACCGCGATTAGCCAGGGTGTGCCAGCCGGCGTTTCGGCGCTTATTCCCGGACTTCAGCCAATTCTGACGTCAACAATCGCCAACCGCTTCATGGGTGAGACGGTAACGCGGATGCAATGGCTCGGTCTCGCGCTTGGGCTTGTTGGCGTCCTGCTTGTACTGCACGACCGCAGCATTGTGCTGGCAGGTACGACCATCGGGTGGATCGCAAGCTTTGCATCCTTGATTGGGATTACGCTTGGTACGCTTTATCAGAAGCGCTTTTGCGGTGGCATAGATTGGCGCGTCGGCAATCTCGTTCAATATGTCGGCGCGGGCGCGCTGTTTACGATGGGCGCTTTTGCTTTCGAGACCCGCGAAATCCATTGGAGCGCCGAACTGATCTTTGCCCTCGCGTGGTTGGTGCTGGTCCTCTCGATCGCGGCAATAGGACTTATGTATTGGTTGATCCGTCGCTCGGCAACCACTGGGTTTGCCAGCCTGTTTTATTTGGTGCCAGCAGTGACGGCCTTATTCGCCTTCATTCTCTTCGGTGAACGATTAGACACCGTCTCGATTGCCGGCATGATCATTTGTGCAGGCGGCGTGGTGCTCGCAAATCGCGGTGGTGCAAAACCTCGAACGGTCTGACTGCTATTTATCCCGTGTCAGGACGAGTTGTGTCTGCGTGACCAACGCGCACAACTTGCCGTCGCTGCGCGTGATCCGTGTCTGCCAGACCATGGTGGTGCGGCCACGATGAAGGGGAGTACATTCCGCTTTCGCGACGTCGCCGATTGGCACAGCCGCGAAAAAATTAGTCTTGCTCTCGACCGTGGTTGTGGATTGGCCGTCTTTCAGGTTTGCGGTGGTGGCGGTGCCGCCCAGATTATCTGCCAGGGCCATGATAGCGCCGCCATGCATGATTCCAAAGCGGTTGTTGAGCTCCTCGCGTACCGGCAGTTCTGCAGTCACCCGTTCGGGTGAAACGTGGGTGATCTTGATGCCGAGAAATTCGGCAAAGGGTGGTTGTTTGTTGGCCGCGTCGTTCATTTCAAATGCTCCAGCCATTGCGCGGCGAACACGAAAATCGGCGTTTAAAATCCAGACTCTAGCATCGCCAAAAAAGCTAAGGGCGCGGAACTTATCGTCCGCGCCTTTGGGAGGCAATCTCTTGGGTGCTAGCTTCGTGGCTGCGGCACGATACGGATGTACGGCCGGGGCGCTTTGAATCCTTGAGGCCAGATCTTCTTGGCTTCGTCGTCTGTGACCGAGCCCGCGATAATCACGTCTTCGCCCTGTTTCCAG
>JBATYN010000146.1:0-2662 GCA_049674125.1 Pseudolabrys sp.
CTTGTCCACCGAGTAAGTCGGTAACCGCAGGTGCAGCTCCACGATACGGAATGTGGTTCACCTGCACGCCCGCAAGCATTTTGAAAAGCTCAAGCGACATATGCTGCGGCGTTCCGATTCCGGCAGAAGCCATGTTCACCTTGCCTGGATTTGCCTTCGCATATCCAACAAACTCGTTCACCGTTTTGAACGGCTTAGAGGGGTTGGTCTCCAAGACAAGCGGTGAACGAATAATGCCGATCACGGGGGCGAGATCGCGGATGAAGTTGAAGTTCAACTTTTCGAAGAGCGTCGCGTTGATAGCGTTGGCTCCCGCAACCAGCAAAAGCGTGTAGCCGTCCGGTGCCGATTTCGCCACCATCTCGGTGCCGATATTGCCGGAAGCGCCGGGTTTATTTTCGACGATGAAAGGTTGACCCAGCCGTTCATTGAGCCGCTGCCCAAGCAAACGCGCCAATATGTCGGTCGGGCCGCCAGGCGGATAAGGAACGATCCAGTATACCGGCTTGTTTGGATACTCTTGCGCCCAAGCGAAGCGTGACACTGCCGGTACCGCGGCAGCACCCGCCGCCACATGCAGAAATTTTCGGCGGGGAAATTTCACGTTCGTCATAGCCAGCTCCAAGGTCAGCGCCCACGGCGCGTGGAAATACAGCACAATGTGTGAAGGAAGATTTTGCCCGCCGACGACATATTCGCTGCCAATTGTACTGATCGGAAACTCGGCACGTCCCGCTGGCAGCTTAGGTAAAGTGGTACATGGTTTCGCGAGCAGGCGGAAGGGGCCGCCGTCCAGGTCTTGTTGCAGGTGCGTGCGGTCGCAACTGCCCCGACTCGAACTTCCCGGCACGTCCCGCTTTTCCGCCGCTCGTGGGGGCAACGCGGACATCAGTCGGCGAATGCCAGCAGTCGCGATTTATGAGTAGGCCGCCCGCCAGCTTCATGCCTCTTGAGCTGATTGTCAGCGCCCCACAGCATCATACAGAGCCCACCCGCGCGGCGCGTGAAGAACCTGACTCAAAAGACTGGCTCCGCGCGTGTCTCCTAATAGTGCTCACGATTGTCGAATGGAGACCCACTGACTGAGAACGATGCGGAAGGTCCTACGTGCGCCCGGCCGGATGAAGGTCGTCGACTGATTCCGCCGGCTCCGTGTTTTGCACGAAGCCCGGGAAATCGAAATTAAATAACGTTTTGCTAATTCATCCGGTATGTCCCGGGTAATAATCGATCCGCCGCAGCCCCTGCCGACGCATCCGCTGGTGCTTCAGAAAACCATGTGCTTTGTCGGTTGCGTGAGGTGCCGGTGCTATTCTTCACTGGCTAACAATTTCCCGTCTATAAGAGATGAGCGGTGCGCGAAATCGTTCTAAATCACGCGCGGCCGATCCAAGAATGGTGTCGACTTGGATGTCAGCCGGATTTGCGGCGGTCACCTGCGGTAGCTAAATGCGAAGTGACGGCCCGGTGATGTTGGTGAGGTGTAACGTCAAGCGTATTCGGTACGAGCACGTCTATCCAGCGCGAGCCATCAGGTTACGGACGGATGAAGCGTGCCAGCGCCCGCCGCGTGCGGTGCGGATTCCGCGCTCGTTCAGTTCCTGTGCGATCGAGACCATACCGAGGGGGCGAGCGGATTGAATGCTATGGACAATCGGAAGAATTCGCATCGCAAACCGATCCGCCTCAGTTTGTTGAGTAAGCCGTCCGATCCGCGCAGCGTCACTCGCGTTCGTGGGATTGCCCAACCTGCTGCCACTGGCCTTTTTGGCGGCGAGCGCTGCTTTTGTGCGCTCCGATATGAGCCGGCGCTCCTTTTCGGCCAGCGCGGCATAGAGGTGCAGCATGAAAGGGTCGGCGTCGGCTCCGAGTTCAGCGACGATGAACGGGACGCGCTGTGCCATCAGGCCGGAGATGAACGCAACATCGCGCGAGAGGCGATCAAGTTTCGAGACAATGACCGGGCACTTGGCGGCGCGAGCCGCTGAAAGAGCGGCTGCGAGCTGGGGCCGCCGGTCGAGCGCATCGCTCCCTTTGCCGGTTTCAGCCTCGACGTATTCGGCGATGATCTGCATTCCTTCGGCTTCGGTGAACCGCGCAACCGCGGCCTTTTGTGCTTCGATGCCGAGGCCGGATCGCTGCTGTTGCTTTGTGGAGACACGGTAATAGGCAACAGCACGTTCCATACAGACTGCATACCACCGTTTGCCGTTTGTATGAAGTTGAAATCAGAGCAATTGTATTGCTGATTGTTTGTTGCGGCAGCGAAGTGAAATCGTAGTTTGGCGTACTGGAGCGAAAAGTGCCCCCCAGCCCGATACAAAGACTCTGCGTTCGATTTGCTAGTCCTGAGCCAGGTGGGCCGGGATCAGGTAAAATAACGCGCCTGCGGCCAACTGTGAGGGAGCTGAGGGGCGGTCTGATCGGCCCGCCCTCAACGGGCGCGGCTGCGGCCGCTTCATTCGCTCAGCGGCCGCTGCCGGACCGCGGCGTTCAAATAAACGCCGGGCGGAGGCCTTCTGTCCGACAGGCCACGCCGAATGGAACCGTGTGTCTAGGCCATCGAAATCCTTGAGGCGGGGCAAGCGTGATGCCATTGCCGAAGGTCAAGAGCCACGAGCTGCCAAGTCGGATCAACTGCGAGGCTCCAGCGAATCAGGAG
>JBATYN010000147.1:0-8910 GCA_049674125.1 Pseudolabrys sp.
GAATATGTCTGCGGGAAATTCCCCCACAGTTTTCCGGTCACAGGGTGAACGTCTTCCGACAAAAGCCCGTAGCGATTTCGCAATCGGAGGGCGTCAACGAACATGTCGCGCGCCTCATCTCGCCGTCCAATTTCCCACAATGCATCGATCAGCCAAAAGCGGCAAATCAAAAACGCAGATTCCGGCTTACCAAAATCGTCGGCAGCGACATACCTCATAACGTGGGAACCTCGCCGAAGTTCATGGCCGATCGCGTCGACGGTCGCCACAAAGCGTGGATCGTCAGCCTGCACCAACCCAAGTTCGGCCAGCAACAGCGCGCTGGCATCAAGATCATCGCTCTCAAATGCGGCAGAAAATGCCTTGCGTTTCGGATTCCATGCACGTTTGAGCACCTGCTCGCCAATCTTATTAGCGATGCCGCCCCAATAAGCTGCGCGTTCTGGCAGATTGAGATGCGCCGCAATCGCCTCAAGCCGCTGGCAACCCGCCCAACACATCGCAGCCGAATGAGTATGCACACGGGTTCGGCCACGATACTCCCAGATACCGGCGTCGGGTTCGAGCGCAAGCTTTGCGGCCTGTTCACCAAGCGGTTCGATCGTATGAAATAGCGCTGCGTCGCCCGGATGCGGCAGCCGGCGATCGAAGAACATTGGCGTCGCGGCCATGATGATGCTGCCGTAAACATCATGCTGGCTCTGATTAACCGCCGCATTTCCGATGCGCACCGGTCCGTCACCGCCGTAACCGGCAAGCAATGGCGCAGTTCTTTCATCAAGTGAATCGGTGTGCACGACACCGTAAAGCGGCCGCAGTCGCTCGGCGCGGCCGGCGGCAACGCTCAGAATATAGGAGATGAAATCCTCCATGGTGCGCGTCGCACCGATTCGATTTAAGGCGCGCACAACGAAGAACGCGTCACGCATCCAGCAAAAACGGTAATCCCAATTGCGCCCCGATCCTTGCATTTCGGGGATCGATGTCGTCAGCGCCGCAACAATCGCGCCTGTCTCCTCATAGTTGCAAAGCTTGAGTGTGATGCCGGCGCGGATGATCTCGTCCTGCCAGTCGATCGAAAAGGCGAGCCGCCTCACCCACTCCACCCAGTAGTCGCGCGTGCGATCACAGAAATCTCGACACGTCGTCTCAAGCGAACCCTCGAACGGTTCGTCGGTGCCGAACACCATGTGCACAGGTCGAGTCAGCACGAAGGATGATTCGTTTTCGATATAGGAAAGCGGTGCGTCTGTGGTCAACCTGACCGGCACTTCATCGCGCCAAAACCGGATGTGATTGCTGCCGGACGATCGTGAGGTGACGGGCTCGCCATAACGATGGGTCGTGCGGAATCGAATTGTGACACGTGGCATGCCTCCGATCGGCTCAATGATCCGCATGATCTGCGGCGGCCGAAAGGTGCGGCCAAACGCATGGAAGCGCGGCGCGAAATCTGTAATTCGTACGGCGCCGCCCTTGTCGTCGATCAGCTCGGTCACAACAATTGCGGTATTACGCACATAGTCTGAGCGAGTCTCGACCTGGCCTTCGAGCGCGACGTCCGTGAAACCCTTCTCCTCGCTGCCGGCGAGCAGCCGGCAAAATACCGGGTCGCCGTCATAACGCGGCAGGCACCACCACACGATGCGCGAGGATGGATCAAGAAGCGCCGCCGTGCGGCCATTGCCGATGACCGCGAGGTCGAGTCCATAATCAGTCATGGGCGAACCTGCCCATTCTCTGCCAGCGATTGAAGGGCGCCACGGACGTGGGCCGGACTTTTAAAGATACCTGTGAGCCCCGGAAAATAACGGCTGACGCTAAAACCTTTACCTCCGATCGCTGGCAAGACCTCGAAAACTGATTCATCCGTAACATCATCGCCAATGAAGACAGGCACGCGGCCGGCGAACGGCGGATGAGTCATCAACTTGCGAATGCCCTCCCCTTTGTTGATACCCGGACGCTTAACTTCGAACATTCCCTTGCCCAACAACAATTCTGTCGCTTCGCCGGGAAACGCCGTTCGGCTTGCAGCTACATGACGGCGGAGCCGCTCTGCGTGCTGCGGTGCTTTGCGATAGTGCAACGCGAGCGAATAGTTCTTGTCTTCCACCACGATGTCCGGACCAACGATTGCGGTGTCAGAGAGACGCTGGCGAAAATCCTGCGACAGTGGTTTCGCCCAATAAAACACTTCATTGGTGTCCAGGCGCATCTCCGCACCGTGCCCACCGATGACCGGCAGGCGCAATGGCGAAAACAAACGGTCGAGATCCGCGATCGGGCGGCCGCTCACAAGTGCGACAGCGCCCCCCGTCAGGGCCAGCAGCCGCCCAAGAGAGGCGAGCAATGCGTCAGAAACGTGCACTTCGGTCGGCGACGGACCGATATCAATGATCGTACCGTCTACGTCGAGCAAAAGAGCGACAGTTTTCAAATCAAGCTTTGCAAAAAGGTCCATAACCTGGTCGTTGGCAATCGTCTGCACTCTTATAATTCCGTACGGTGCAAGAAAGTTCGGTAGAACGTTTCGCGCTTCAGCGCGCCATGACCTCGACATCGCCGTCAACACCGGTGACGACTTTGAATTCGCGTTCGAAGACCTTGCCTTCATTGCGGGCGATAGCGCGATATTCGCCTTCAGCAAGAATTACACGCGGAAAGGCGCCGATTGATTCCTTGATCACGTCGCCACCGGGCGTGAGCACCGACCAGGCGGTGTTGGCAAGCGCCTCGCCGCCGCGGTCGCTCACCAGCTTGAGCGTGATCGCTGCAGCGCGATGCGTCACGGTAATATCGGTCAGTTTGCCGGCCTGGACGCGAATATCGGAGCGCACAACCGAATTGGCGTCGCCGTAGTTCGACACAATATAGTAGGTGCCTTCCGGCACCATTAATACATCGCTCGTCATCACGCGTTCGGCTATCGGACGGCGGTCGCCGGCCTCAAACTGACTGCCCTTGTAGACATCGAATGAAATCTGCCCTGCCGGGATACGCACGTCACCAACCTTGCCCTCGATGCGCAGGCCACCAGCAGGCAAATCAAAATCTTCGCGGACGTTCGAGCCCCGCAAATCGACCGGCTTGACTGCCGTGGCGAGTCCAAAGCCCACGTGCACAATGTAGGCGCCGGCGGGCAGCACCACAGTTGGTGCCGGTGACTTTTCTTCCTTCACCAATTTGAAATTTCCAGTCGCGTCGGCTTTGGCACCGTAGATGCGCCACGTCAGCCCGCCGCTAATCGGCTGCGCGTCCTTGCCGAATCGCGCGCTGAGCGCGAGCGCTACCTGGCCGGCGGGCACTGGCGGAATCGACGCGGTCGTCGCGGCAGGATTCAAAGGAGCTTGGGCCGGTGGCGACGAAGGCACGGGAAGATTGCTGGGCCCAAAGATGTCGCCGCGCGTGGCCGGTGCCGGCGAGATCAGGCCGGTCGATGGCGTCGCCGAAAATAGCGAGTTTTGGGCACGGGCCTCCGACGGATGGATAGCAGCGACGATGAGCACAAGAGCCGGCCATAGCCGGCCGCGCACGTCCGCGGTTGCAAGTGAGCTATTCATGACGTGGTTCTTTTCGGCCCAAATCGAGGCGATTTCAAGCCAGTCGCCCGCGCGTTTGTGACCGCGTTAACGCTGTGCTAGGCGCAACCGCGCGTTCTTCACGAGGCCCCAATGCCCGACGCTCTTGAGCTGCTAAAGACACGCCGTTCGGTCAAACCTGTTGAGCTGGCGGGACCGGCGCCTACGGCGTCCGAAATCGAGACGTTATTACGAATCGCTTCGCGGGTGCCCGACCACGGCAAGCTCGCGCCGTGGCGCTTCATTCTGTTCGAGAGCGATAACCGCATCGCTGCCGGAGAAGCCATCGCGTCTGCGTACCGCGCGGGCCATCCCGATGCGACGGCCGATCAGATTAACTTCGAACGCAATCGATTGGCGCGCGCGCCCCTCGTGATCGCGGTCGTAAGCCGTGCCGGTCCTCATGTGAAAATTCCCGAATGGGAGCAGCAACTATCGGCTGGTGCATCGGCGATGAGCTTGGTCCTTGCCGCGCATGCGATGGGCTATGCGGCAAGCTGGATTACCGAATGGTACGCATACGATCGCAGCGTGCTCGAGGCCTTCGGCCTCGCCGCAAATGAGCGCGTCGCCGGATTTGTACACATCGGACGTGCGGCCAAAGCGCCGGAAGATCGCGACCGGCCAAAGCTCGAAGCGATCGTCACACGGTTTGGCGGTTAAGGAACCAAATGCCGGGGTTCGACATTTAACCTTTACGTAATCCGCCAGGCGCACGCTTCCTGTCACGTTTCGGTCACAAGACTCCGCCAGCAATCTTTGGCTTGCTGGGGTCATACGTCGTGCCAGTGGATTTCCCGGCCTCGACGACCGGAATTAGGGAGTAACCGTTCGTGGTTTTTGAGGGCTTATTTGCGCGAGCGCGCACGGGAGATCGTGCAGCGGAAGCCACCACCCAGGCGCAACCAGCCAATGTGCGCCCGACCATTGGCTTGGCGCTCGGTGGCGGTGCCGCGCGCGGCTTTGCGCACATCGGTGTCATCCGCGCTTTGGCCGCGCATGGGATCGTGCCCGACGTGATTGTCGGAACGTCTATCGGCGCGGTGGTCGGCGGCTGCTATGCTGCCAACGAAATGGACAATCTGGAAAGCTGGGCGCGGACTCTTACAGTGCGCGGCGTGCTCAGCTATCTCGACATCAGTTTGTCCGGCTCCGGTCTGATCAGTGGCGGTCATCTGGCAGCTCGCCTGGAGACCGGCCTCAAGGAAAGTCGGATCGATGATTTGCCGATCCGGTTTGCTGCAATTGCAACAGAATTCAACACCGGCCATGAAATCTGGCTGACGCGCGGCCGGCTAAGCGAAGCGTTGCGCGCGTCTTATTCGCTGCCAGGAATCTTTCCGCCGGTGTTGATCGGCGGGCGATGGCTCGTGGATGGCGCCCTGGTCAACCCGGTCCCTGTGTCGGCGGCACGCGCGCTTGGGGCACGGCTGGTGATTGCGGTTAATCTCAACTCCGATCTTTTTGGGCGCGGAACGATCATCGCCAATCACGGCTCGGACGACGGCGACCTTGCGAGCGCGCCGCCCAAATCCAACGGGCTGCGCAGCATGTTCAACGGCGAGCGCTCGCTTCGCCGCCAGATTTTCGGCCGGCGCGGCCGACCCGGCCTGCCGACCGTCATGGTTGAAGCGTTCAACGTCATGCAAGATCGCATCACCCGCGCGCGCCTCGCCGGTGACCCTCCGGATGTTCTGATTAGCCCGCGGCTGGGTGGGATCGGCTGGTTCGATTTCCATCGCGCCGCTGATGCGATCGACATCGGCACAGAGGCCACCGAAAAAGCGATCGACTCCGTCAGCGAAGCGGTTACCGCGCTGACGCAGCCAGCAGATGGCGGTATGCCGTAGATCGCGCCTTACGCAGTCCGAATATAGTCGCGCATCGCTTCCGACTCGCTTTCGACCTCCCCGACGCGCTGCTTCACGACGTCACCGATCGAGATGAGACCGGCCAACCGGCCTTTGACCATCACAGGCATATGGCGGAATTTTCCGGCCGTCATGCGCTCCATGATTGTCGCGACGGTGTCATCTTCGCCGCAGGTCGCGACATTGCGAGTCATTACTTGCCCGACCGGTAAGGCGAGTGCGTCGGCACCGTGTTCGGAAAGCGCGCGCACAATATCACGCTCCGACAAGATGCCTGCGAGGTGCTCACCAGCACCACGGATCACGACTGCGCCGATGCGATGTTTGGAGAGCAGTTTCGCCGCAGCAGCCAGATCCGCGGTCGGCTCGATACAGACAGTGTCGCCGCCCAAGTTACGAACCTTGGCGGCCAGAATCGCTTTTACGTTCATGGCAGCCTCCCTAGCGCACGATTTTTTCTAAAGGCATCATGCGCAAATAGATTGCGCTCCGACTCGCGGAAGAGCCGTGGTCCGAGCCATGAAGGAACGATCCTGCCGACGTGGCAGTTCCGTCAAGTCGCATTTGCGCGAGGCCAGACCCGCGCCGCTCAATTGGCTAATGCGGCGTTGCAGCAGAATCTTCGAATTGCGGAAAATCAGGCTTCGGATCAAACCACGAAAACAGCAGCAGCCCCGCCAAAAAGCCGCCGATATGCGCCTGCCAGGCCACCGGTTGATCGCCGCCCATCATCGAGAATGACCCCATTCCGAACAGGATGTTGATACCGAACCAAACCGCAAGAAAGACCAGTACGCGTGGATCGCGCACCATGCCGCTCAGCGGGATCGCCGGCACACGATAGGCGGTATCGTCGGCGCGGCCGAACAGTCCAAGTGGGCCGCCGCGTTGGAATATAAAGCGCATTGCGGCCGCCATGGTCCCCGAGATTGCAGCGGATGCGCCGATCATCGGAAATTGCTCGCCCGCATGTGTCGCTAAATGCAGTGCCGCGCCGGCCGCGGGGGTCACCGAAAAAAACGCCAGAAAGCGACCGGGGCCGAAGCGGCGCGCGATGGCACTCCCGAAGGGCAACAGCCAAATTGCATTGACGCCAAGATGGGCCCAGCTGGCATGAATGAGAGCGTACGTGACAAAGGTCCACACATCGGCGCCTCCACCCGGCAATGCACCGTCGAGCACATTCGCGCTGTCATAGCGGGCCGGGAAAAAGGCAAAATTCAGCAGAAATTCGATGTCTTGTTGTTCGCTGAGCAGCAGCATGCGCGCAATATGAACAAGCGCCAGAACGGCCAAAACCGCGACGACGACAGGCGGGATATTGAAAAGCGGTTCGCGTTTCACGAGGGGGATCCAACGGAGGCCCTGAGTTACGCCGCTTCGCCGTTCATCCGCAAGGCCGGGCGCAAAAGGAAAAGGGAGGGCTTTCGCCCTCCCTTGAGCCGCGTTTGCGGGGTTATTGGCCGCGCCTTTACGGCTTGGTCACATCCCCTCGCCTCCCCGAGGCTCCCAACTCTTCGTGCCGGCGCTCAAGATTTGCGGCCGGTTCGCCACATGTCGATGGTCACCTTATTGGGCGATGAGCGCGCTGCCAACCCAACGCTGGTCTTAACACTAATTGCGGTCCGTCGGCCGCCAGCAGCCTGACGGCACGCCCCCTGCTCCGTACGCGAAGTCTCGATAGAAAAACCGGCGCGTGTGTCCCGATCGGGGACAGGCACGACACGGTTTCGTCTCGTGACGGGACAGGTGTCGCAATGAAACACGCATCCACGCGTGTGCTATTTGACTACTGGAACTGGCGCCGAGGCCGGCGCCGGGCGCCGGTGCGTTCGGAAATCGACCCGGCGGCCATTCGGCATATCCTTGGCGACACCTTCATGCTCACCGCAGATTTCGTGGACGACATCCGATTTCGGCTAGCAGGTACCAGGGTCTGCGCGCTGTTCGCGCGCGAGATCAAAGGCGACGCCTTCAAAGATCTGTGGAGCGAAGCAAATCGCGAGCACATCGCGGACCTGCTTACCGCTGTTATCGACGAAGGCGTTAGCGCTGTCGCAGGTGTTGTTGCACGCACCGAAGATGGCTCAGAAGTCGAGCTGGAATTGCTACTCCTGCCGCTTGCACACAGCCCGAGCCGCATACGCGCGCTTGGAATATTGACGCCGCTCACGCCGCCATATTGGCTCGGCGAACGGCCCGTGATTGAGCTCGACCTCCGAACGCTTCGTCATATCGGCGCTGAACAGGCCGAAACGGGAGGTCAGCGTTTTGGGCAGTCGCGCGATGGCCGCCGCACGCGGCATGGTTTCCTGGTCTACAGCGGCGGGCGAGAGATTCCGTCCGGCGAGCAGACCGGCTAACGCAACGTTAACGATAGGCTCCTAGGCTTGATAGTCGCGGAAAACCCTTTCCGACCCCGATACCTATGGCATTGCCACAGACCAAACCAGTGATTCTGCCTCTGGCCGAGGAACGCCGGCGGCATCAGCGCGTGAAGGTCAACCTTCTCGGCCGCTACATGCTGTCGGATCGCAGGGAATATCCGTGTCAGGTGATCGACATGTCGCCCGGAGGCATGGCGCTCAACGCGCCTATCACGGGACAGCCGGGCGAACGCATCATCGCTTACGTCGACCATTTGGGTAGGCTTGAGGGTAAAATTGCGCGAACCTTCGAAAACGGTTTCGCGATGAGTATTTCCGCGACGTTGCGAAAGCGCGACAAACTTGCGGCACAACTCACTTGGCTCGCAAACCGCCAAATCCTCAATCTGCCGGAAGATCGCCGCCACAGCCGTTTTGCGCCTCGCAATGCATTGGCCCGATTGGTCCTGCCAAATGGCACTAACGTCGCCTGCCGCGTTATCGACCTGTCCCAATCAGGTGCGGCTATCGGGATCTCGTCCGAGCTGCGGCCGCCGGTTGGCGTGATGGTCACTGTCGGCAAAACGCAAGGCCGTGTGGTCCGTCATATCGAGGACGGTTTCGCCATCGAATTCATGCGCCTACAACATCCCGATTTCGTCGAAGATAACGTTACCGGCGAATAGCGTCACTGCGACGTAAACGTGACGCGGCAAATTGCGCGCGATCGCAGCAACGAAATCGTTAGCAACCTGGCCCGAACTTGGCCCGCGCCAGGCTCGCCAGGTTTCACTCCGCAAGCCTCAAACCGTAAACGCGCGCGCGTGGAACCGCGTCGGGACGTGCCATTTCGCACGTCAAATATTAATGGAGACAATTTTAGCTAGATCGTATTGTCTAAGATTTTAATCAAACTCTATTCTAGTTTTACAAGTATTCGATTCTATCTTTACTACAGTTCTTCTCAAAATTACTTCCGCGACTTAGCGCCTATACAAAAGGTTTGTGGGAAATGTGGCCCCAAGAAGACGGGAAGGGGCCGCAATGGCAAGGCGTTTCAAACAGGGATTTCGGGGCGCCAGCCTGCTGGCC
>JBATYN010000148.1:0-3956 GCA_049674125.1 Pseudolabrys sp.
GCAAGACGATTGCCGAGATGGATATGGCGAAGACCCAGGCGTCGAACACAGCGTTGATTTATGGTCTGCATGTCGCGCTCCCTGACAACATGCGCCATTTTCCGGCAGATCTCGTGCCACTGCCGTGATTTGAGGGCGGGCGAGGCGACCAATGCGGACAGTTGGACTTGAAGATTTTGAGTTGTCGCGACGACGAACGGGGCTCAGCGGGCAGCCGTCGTCACCACTATTTGCCAAAAATTTTTGCCCCCAGAGTCCTTGCAAAGTTTTCAGCATGCGCAGTCAACGCCGGACGATGTGGGTTCGCTTCCCCATGGCCGTCCGCCGCTTCCCAGGCGGCGCCGCCGAGAACAGAGGCATGAACACCGCTTAGTTGGTCAATGAAATGCGCGCGTAAACTTTCGTCGAGGGATTTCCTCGCGGAAGACCCTCCCCCCAACATCTGCTGCAGACGACCTTTTTTCACTTAGACCTTGGCAGTTTCCATTGAGCCAACCGAATTGCATCAGAGAGCTTCAGCGTAAGGGTTGCCGGCGATCTCGCTGTGTTGGCCATCACAAAAACGCGGATTCCCCCATTTGGGTTCAATTGTCGATAAGCCACTGATATTGCTGTGGGAATAGCGATAATTTGCGATTAGGAGTGAAAATATACTGAGGCCCACCGCTAAAGCGATACCCGCCTCAATCAGCTAGCATTCGAACCTGATGGATGTGATCGCCGCCACTGCTGGTTTCTACGAAGGGCTACCAGTTTTTCGTGATTTCAGTCACGTCGCGGATGAAACCCTGTTTCATCCGCTACCCGGCGATTGGGTGGTCGGCGTCGCCGACGTGGCGCAGTCGACGAAGGCAATTCGCGAGAATCGGTATAAAGCGGTCAATATGGCTGGCGCCGCCGTGATCGCTGCGGTCGCCAATGCCCTCAAGGGACGCGACTTTCCGTTTGTTTTTGGCGGAGACGGCGCGAGCTTTGCTGTAGCTGCCGCAGACGCCGCGCTCGCTCGGCGCGCCCTGGCTGAAACTGCCACTTGGGTCGACGAAGATCTTGGTCTCATCTTGCGAATTGGCATGATTTCGGTCGCCGAGATTCGCGGGCGGGGCAAGGATGTCCGTGTTGGTCGATATTTGGCATCAGATAATGTTTGTATTGCGATGTTTTCTGGAGGCGGTCTGGCCTGGGCCGACACGGCGATGAAGCGCGGCGAGATTGAGATGCCGCGAGCAGCGCCCGGCGCGCATCCCGATCTATCCGGATTATCCTGTCGTTACGAGCTGATCCCCTCGCAACGCGGGCAGGTGCTATCACTGGTGGTGATGCCTGGCGTTCATGCCCGTCCTGACGATTTTCGCTCAGCGGTTAAAGATATTGCCCACATCGTTGAGAGGACTCCTGGTGGGGCGCGTCCGGTCGCGAGGCAAGCGCTGAAATTAAAGTGGCCGCCGCAGGGCTACGATTTGGAAGCGCGCGCGTCGCGACGCGCAGGAGAGTCAATTCGTGTGCGCAAGGCTAAAGTGATTGTATGGACTCTTCTTTATTTTGTTGTGATGCGCTTGGGTCTGCGCGTTGGAAGGTTCGTTCCAGATAAATATACCCGCGAGATTATTGAAAATTCGGACTTTCGAAAATTCGACGACTCATTGCGCATGGTGCTTGATTGTTCGCCGGAGCTTGCCGCAAAAATCGAGGACTACTTGCAGATCGCGGCGTCCAAAGGGATCATCCGCTACGGCTCGCATCGTCAGCAGGATGCAATGATGACTTGTTTTACGCCGTCGCCTACCCGCCCCAGTCATGTCCATTTCATTGACGGAGCAGAGGGTGGGTATGCGTTTGCAGCCGCGGTCCTCAAAGACAGGGCAGGGCTGTAACGAGCCGCCCACATTACACTTTACACTTTTGGACACGGTACAGGATGTGAAAGTGCTTGAAATAATCTCGCGGACTTCCGAATAAACGTTGTACGATTTAAGTGTTCTCGTGTTTTGGCCTCTACGCAACTATTTGAACAAAGGATGGGCCCAATGGGTGTCCTTCTCTGGATCATTATCATCGGCTTCGTAGCGGGAATCATCGCGCGGTTGCTCGTGCAAGGTCCGAACAAGCCAAAGGGTTTTCTACTCACGACCGCGTTGGGAATAGCGGGTGCACTTCTTGCAGCGTATATCGGGCAAGCGATCGGCCTTTATCGTCCTGGACAGGGCGCCGGGTTTATTGGGGCGTCGATCGGTGCACTGGTGATTTTATTTGTATGGAATCGCCTGGTGGTGGCGCGGGTGATCCCCGACCACGGCATTTAGCGGATCGGTTTGCGAGGACCTGTACTGCCGGAGCGAGCGACACTGGCGACTCGATTCAATTCGCTGTCTCAAGCCAACGCAAAAAACGGCCGCCTACCAATCCGCGCGTTAGTGCAAGGTTGTATTCTCGAAATACTTCCGACGTATGCCAGCCGGATTTTGGCCAATTCTTCAGCGCCATTTCGAGCCGCCCCAAGTCGATGATCTTGCGGGCTAACGGCGATTTCAGAAGCTCGCCAACTTCATGTGCGAGATCGGCACGTTGATATTCGAGCTTCTCGTGCCAGTCTGCCGCTTGCAGACCACTTAAACGGTTTGTGAGCACAATCTCCGGCACCAATCCCCACATCGCGCGCCGGATCAGTGATCGGTCAATGCCCTCGGCAAGATATTGCTCGGGTGGGACTCCAAAGCAGTAGGAAATTACATCAATGTCGGCGGTTGGATCGCGGACCTCGACGCCACAGACAGCCTTTTCCGCTGCGTTCCAGTCACCCGCGTAATCGACGGGCGTCAGGCTTTTCGAGCGTTCGTCGCATCTCATGCGATAGAGAAAATCGTGCCCCACTTCTTGGGCGCGCGTATCGGTGCGCATTGCCGCGGCAAAATCGGTGCGGATAGGGGCGTGCTCTTGCCATGCCGCAATTCGGTTTGGGTGGCGTCGTCGATCAGCCCAATTTCCCAGCCGTGCCGGAACAACAGGTTCGATCAACAGTTTTCGCAGCGCGACCCAGCGGGAATAGGGTGTGTTTTGGTAATAGAGTCGCCACTGACGGTAGACCAACAGGAGTCTGCCGCGACGCAGGTGATTTACAGCCTGTGACCAACCATTCCAACTGATGGTGGAGTTGCCATAGAGGCCACCGAGCAACACACGCCGCCCGCGCGCGCGTGCGCGCTGAAGAACCGCAATCATCCAGCCGAAATTGGTCGGGTTTCGTACTGGAGCACCGAGCGCAATAAAGAAACGTTCAAGTTCGGCAAAGTCGCTGCACTCATCATTCCGCACATATTCGACGTCAATATTTCCCGCGTGGCGCTGAATCGCATCGACATACGGCGTTTCATCGGCGTAACAGCCATCAGGGACCGCGCTGTCGAACCCCCGGCGGGGAACCCCAGTGAATGCCATCAGCCGCTCGTTCTTCTCGCCGAGAGCGCGCGCGGCAAGAACTGAGACGGACGACGAATCCAATCCGCCGCTCAGTAGGCTCCCTATGGGATGAATACTACGCATCTGCCGGCGCACGGCGAGATCCAGGCACTCGCGAAGACCGTCGGCATAATTTGCATCGGAAGAATGCCTCACCGGTTTGATGTCGGCCGGCGACCAGTAGCGACGGTGCTGAATTGATCCATCTGGTTTGACCTCAATGGCATGCGCCGGCGCGACCCGAAAAACCCCGCGATATATGGTTGTGGCGTGGTCGGCATGATTAAGCACTAGAAAATCAGCGAATTTTTCCTCGTGTAATTCTCGGGGCACGTCGTCGAGCGCAAAAAGTGCATTCGGCATACTTGCGAACGCAAAAAAACGTTCGCTCCGGTGCCACATCACGACGTTTAGTCCAAGATGATCGCGCGCTAATATCAGCGATCGGCTGCGCGAATCCCAAATAGCGGCTGCAAAAGGGCCTCGCAGCAATGGCCATATAC